>JAKEHO010000021.1 GCA_022614965.1 Gammaproteobacteria bacterium | reverse complement strand
GGGCTTTGAGGCGTGAATTAGCTCTTTTAATTGACCTTGGTTTGCCTTGAACTGTGGCGTCTGGAGAAAAGGGTCATCGGCATTTTTGTCCACGGTCGCGGCTGTCTGCACCACCACATCGTAGAGGTGGTTCAATGTCATCCCGGGATATCCAGTCTCAAACTCATCTAGCTCGAGGAGAGCCGCTTGTTCTTCCGGTGTCCGCGAAACGGCTTTGAATCGCTCAATGGCGGCCCTGGTGATGTCGTACGCCTTGTGGAAACGCGTTTCTTGCGCCTCGTTTAGTTCCAGAATCTCCTGAATGGCATACGGCGAAAGATCGCTGAAGCGCAACGAAAACTTACTAATAGATGGGTGCTTGGGGTTCTTCGCCTCGCGACCGACCAAGTGCATCACATGCGTATCGCTCACCCCTGCTGGCTTCATTCCACGATTCTCCAGCGTGTGCAGCATACGCGGATCCAGCGCGGCCTCGTTAATGGCGCAGTACTCACCTTCCGTGTCAATCAGAATGATCGAGACACCCTCGTGCTGAGCCTTGGCAACCAGCCCCGATACCGTAGTTGATTTGCCTCCACCTGTGGTACCCAGGATGCCCAAGTGACGAGGGAATAAGCTCTTGCTATCCCCCGGCACGCAAACAGCGAGATCATCAAAACCATCGGCCATACCAAGTTGCATGTTCCCGTGCAGTTTCAGCACGTCGCCCGTATCCTTAGCGCTAAGGACGAATACCGGGCTATTGGGACGCGGCCGGCGCCGTGGCGGCACAATCGTGCCATCCTCCAGGCGCTCACCCATAACTTCTACCTGAACCCGGCCATGGTAGCTCGGCATCAGGAAGCCACCTTTGACTGTCGTGACAACCATTGGTGTTGAGTCCGCGCGCAGTCCATCTGGTTCGGAAAACGGTCCTTCGGCGACCGCACCCAAGTAGGTGCGACCATCAATCCGGCTGTCGATACGAACCAATGCCTGTGACGGCAACATGTCAATGTTGTCCTTTGGAAGCAAGACGGTCACCGTGCCATCCTTGCAGGAGGGGGTGTCAAACATCGTGCGTCCGATGCTGCCCTCTGCAGTGCCAGGTGCTGTCTGTTCCCCGCCGCTTGCTGCGCTGTCGTCTTCGATAGCTTTGAACGCCTCGTCCGGGGTATCCAGGACACTGTTGTTAGATTCAGGGTGCACGATCTTCATGGCCACTATCTCCTCTATTCCAATTGCAGTTGACTACATGTCCCTTTATGGTCAGCGTGTACGTGTCGACCGCTCGCTCATGTAACGGAACGGCTCGCCGGCGGCAGCATAGGCCAACTGAGTGCTGGCAGCGAAAGCATCGCCGCCGAAGGAGGCACCGCACACGCTGTCAGCCAGATCCACCAGCATTGGAAAACCACGATGTTCCTGCAGGACGCTATCAGCCATCGCAATAAGTGCCCCCTGGAGCGCATGATCCTTGTGCGCATAAAACATCTGTGCCGGCGCAAGCCTTGAAGCACGGTAAACGCCAACAACGATTTTCGGTCCACAATCCTCAACAAACGCCTTGACCGCATCGCGCAGGACGCCCCAACCTTCACCGCGATAATGGCCCGCTGCAATGCGCTCTAGCGTGTGCTTGTTCGTGTCGATAATGGCATACTCCAACGGCATCAGCGCATTCCCGATCGTGAGCAGCTGCCGCTCAGAGGTGGAACTAGGTACAAACACAAAGCGCTTATGCTCATCCACGATATGCCGCATCAGATCCAGGCTGGCGCCAAGAAGCTCGGGCATACCGGAACCTGTCACGAGTTCGTAGGGCGTAGGGCTACCGTGACCCATGCGCCACAATGCCTCCGAACGCTTCATAAGGACAGCACGCTCGGCATAGGCCATGATGCCGCGACGCGCCAATTCGCTAAGCCGGTCGTGTGTGCTGCTTTGTCCCGATGCAGCGCGTTTGGTGCGGCGTTCAAGAAGCTCCATCGTTTCTTCCACGGGATCTGTAACGCTGGATGTTCGTAGATCACGACGGAAGATTCGGTGCACCCACGATCCTTGGTCACCCCGGTATGAAACCAGGCAGACGCCAATTTGGGTAATGGTCACAGGCAGCGTGTCGTGCGATACAACGTTTCCGTCACATGCTTCTACCGCCCCGTTAAAGAGCAACTTACGATGCACATCTTCAAGCTGATCCAGCCGCACCCGATAGACACCAGCGCACGCTGGTGCGCCTTTGCGCCCCCTGAGCATCGGAAAAATTGTCTCGCGAATCCGTTTCTGGAACTCCCGTTCCTGCTTGACGGCCTCGGTAACCTCCTGTTCCAGGCGCGCATACATGGCAGCAAGGTCGGTGCCCGGAACCCAGGTATCCAGATCGAGGGTCTTGCTTAGCTTCTCGCCATGCGCTACTTCATATTCGTCAGCCGACAACGCTGGCAGCAGTTCCGTGTCTCCTGTCGTCGCTGGAGTGCTCCCTTCAGCTCGATGTGGTCTAGGCTCAATGCTTTGCGGGATTGCCTTCACGCTGTCATCCTCTGTTGCCATGCTTCATCCTTTATTCCGACCGGCTAGGTAAAGTTCGACAACACGGCTATATTCCAAGCCACTCACGAAACGATGGCTTCGACCGGCGCCGGTAAACCAGCATCGTTGCGTAGGATCGCGCAATGCGCGCCGGGAGACCGAAATGTGTTAAGAGGAGTGCAGTTGTATCAGTAGTGGCATTTCCGTTACGGAAATCGATTGCCGCAGTTCCCATCTTGGCGTATGTCGCTCTCAACGGTGCCAGCAATTCCAGGGCTAATCGATCGGCCATCGTTTCGGAATCCAGCGTATTGATATCGGCAATGGAATTGTGAGTAGTACGGTCCATCAAGTTGGTATAGGAGCCGATCACTAACCCGCGCAAAACACCGCTTAGGCGTTCCTGAGGCGTCGGTTTTCTTAACCCATCTAGGACGTCGAGAACATCGCTCCCCAATGCAGCAAGCGCTGTCTGCCTGGGTTTCAGGTAGTCGAGTATGAAATGCGCCAATTCGTGCGCAAGGGAAAAGCGCTGCTCATCTTCCGGATCGGTTGCGTCGATCAAAACAATCCCATGCCCGAATCGCGCGACCAAGCAGGCACGAAGCTGGCGGTCCGTTAGCTCACAAAACCCCGTCATCCCTCTTCGATGGAACCAATCCTCTACTGCGCGGACACCAAGGTGGGTAAGCTTTACTATAGCGAGTGGCAGAGCCCAACCTACTGAGGTCTCCAGAGAGCGGGGGTATGATTCTTTTCCACCTACCGCACTCCAAAAATCCTCCGCCAATTTCTCCAGATCAATTGTCATTATGACTAATCCTTCTCGTTATGGTCGGCATCCTCATCGTCTTTTTGGCGGTCGCGCGCAGCAAGAAGAAGACTACTGTAGTTGTCTTCAGAATGGCTACCCAGTTTTTTAATCGCAATTACCTCTCGAATCAGCATGACTAACCGGTCAGCATCGCACTGGGTGTACTCACTGATACGCCGAATCTCGGAGTGAAAATCCGGGCCATTGTCGTTTGGCAAACGACAAAGGAATAATCGAACGAGAGCCCGTTTATTGCACCTAAGCAAATCCGCCAAATCATCATATCCAATCTGGTTAGCAGTCGCATATTCTCGAAGGACCCATCCGACAAAGAACGGATCGGAACCAACCCGGCTCTGCACTAAGTCCCAATTTGTCACCGTGTCACCTTCGCTCACCGGGTTGCTCTCCACCGTTCGATCCGTTTCTTGATGCGGTCCTTCTGACGCTTCACTACCTTCCGTTGTTCGGAGAAGTCGAACTCCTCAATGCCCAAAACCTTGGCAAATGCTGCCGTATCTCTTTCACCCTGAAGCACGAGTTTTGCCATGTCCACATCAGCCTGTGTATAGAAAAGGGCTGCCAATTCTTGCAGCAACCCGTCCAATTGCGCGGAGTGTCGGCTATCTGCCGCAGAGCCGGGTAGAGCCTCGTTGGCTTCCTGCCCATCGTCTACTTCCAACTCTATATTCCAGTCGATTTGCTGGAGTTCGACAGAATCGAACGAGACCTCTCTTTCTCGGCGTTTCCGAATGGCGGCAAGCGCGTTCGTCAGATCCCCCTGGGCGGACATCACAAGGTATCCGACTAGACCGCGTTTGGTGGGGTCATATTGTTGAGGTCGCTTGATGTAGCTGATTAGAGCGTCAATGGCCGCTGTCTGGATAAGATCGGAATCATCCAATACAGGGTTAGCTTTGTGAAGGCGGCTGATGACAAGGTTCAGAACGGCCTCGGCGAGTTCGGACGGCGCCGTTGGGTCATTGCGCAGCAAACGCTCATGGATCGATGCGAGCCATGATTCGTCTCTTAAAGATTCCGGCAGTTGCCTGTCCGTCACCGTACTTTGTCGCCTCTCACTCCTACTACCGCGTCTTCGCTCTCAAGGCGGTCACTCTCCGCCTTGACCTGGGTTTAGCCAATGTGATGATAACCTCCTCCATCATTCGGCCGAGTATCTGGGAGCGAGCATTAGTTGACGGTGGCGGGAGATAGCGCTTAAAAGATGGAATCATCCGCTTACGGCTCCCGATAAGCTTGAGGCCTTGTGTTTTTGCGCAGTTGGTGATGATTTCCGTATTCCGCACAAACACACCCCGAAGGCGCGAGTTTCCTACAACAAACAACGCACTGCCACCCGGCTTCAGGACTCGGTGCGTTTCTGCCATAACAGCTTCCATGTCCAGCGCATATCTCAGTACCATTTTTTTGAAACGAGGAGGGAGGTTGTCGAGGTCGCCGGCTCTAGCGACAAGCGGATAAGCGGAGGTTTCCTCAAACTTAAGTAGGTGGCTACGTTCTGTTCCAACGGACGTCCCACGTATACCCCGAAGGTCAGCTACCTTATAGCCTAACCACACCAGTGCGAGTCGATGTCCACGCATGTAATCGATAGCATTGAGATAAGGTGGGGACGTGATCACGGCATCTGCGGACCTGGCTTCCAGCAGGGTAAGATTTCGTGCATCTCCGCATCTCACAACAGCTCTCGATTGCACGTCACAATGCGCAAGGCGTGTTGCCAATCGGTCGACAACCTTCAAGAACTCGTCGTACACTTTGTAATCGTTTATTTCACGTACCTTATGCGGCCTGCTATGGGACACATCATCTGCAAGCGATGCGCCACGACTTTTTGTTACGATCATTTTGCTTATGCAGAGTCGGAGAGCATCGGCGACTACACCGCGACGACCCGCCAGCAGGCTACTTAGTTTGCGAAGGGCATTGCGTTGGCGTAACGCGAACCAGTAGGCAATAAATTCAGCGGTCTCTTGGTCGTCATCAATCCATGGAAGATGTACATCATCCAACGGTGTGCTAACGGCAGTATGCACCAGGTGTCTGGCTTGTTGGCGGAGACCGTCGGTATCGATTGGTGTTGCCCAGACTCTTGCAATCAGAACAGCGAGTGGGTCAATGTCTACGCCAACAGCACTATGGCCTGTCTCGACCGCTGTTCGGATAACAGTTCCCGATCCCATCATCGGGTCTACGATTAGAGATTGTTTGGGAAGACTATCTATGAACGTGAGCGCGACCTCTGGTGCCATTCTGGCTGGAAACGGATGAATTGGTACTAAGTTATGGGTTGTCAGTTTCAAGACGCCTCCGATTTTCCGTTGATTCGAGTTAGATTTATGCTTTTGTGATGTAATTGCAGCGTTCCGGTTGACCCAAAATTTCCAGTATCACTCATCTGTATTCAATACAGATTGCAACGCCCGCAGCGATTTCCTCCATTACCGGCTCGGGAAGTTGCCCCAATCTCTGGGTTAGCCGTACTCGGTCGACAGACCGGACCTGAAACGTATCGGCCCCCGATTTCTTGGACAGGCCGTTCTGCTTGTCGGGCTCAAGGTACACCATCCACGGATAGTTGGCATACGGTGGCTTCCAATCCGTGATGGGAACGATGATCTTCAAAGGCAGCTTGCCGATGCTGTTGGAACTCACCACGATGGCGGGCCTGGTTCTCTTGATTCCCTGTCCGATGGTCGGATCGAGGTTGACCAGCCACACTTCCCCGCGGCTAACAGGCTGCTGAAAGACTGCTGCGCTCGACATAACTTTGTTGCTTGCGTCCTCGAAATCGTCATTTACTGCCGTGTAAACTCCGGTTTCTCGGCCGCTCGCGCCGCGTTCTGTCTTCGCTCGCGACGTTTTTAAGCAGCCTGTTACTCATTAACCGCCCCGTCGAGTTCCGTGAAGGCGGTCAACTCCTTGTCCGTTTCGTACTCGTGCGCGGCGCGCTCCGCCGCCGCTTCGAGTAATTTGCGCCGCTTGTCGAGTGGCAGTGCGGCAATCTTCTTCGCCTTAGCCATTTTCTCTTCCTTGCCGTCAATCGAAACAATGCCGGGGCAGAGTTCCTCTGCGCGCTCACGCGAAATCACGCCCTCCGCCATGGCTCGAAGAACGAGTTGTCTAAAGCGTATCGGTTCCTCCGATGCCACTTGCTTGCCGGGTTCGATTCTATGCCAGCCGCGCTTACGGAATGTCACAAACGTGTTTTTGTACCAACTGAAAGAAATAATCCCAAGGTCTTTGGCGCGGCGCAGCCACGCCTGCATGCTCATCCCGTATTT
>JAKEHO010000105.1 GCA_022614965.1 Gammaproteobacteria bacterium | reverse complement strand
GCCGGGGATTGAAATCAGGTACCTTGAGGGTCCCCTTGACACTGGGATCGCTGAGCAGCTTTTCGGCCTCAAGAGCTCCGTTGACGTTAAGCCCGAGGCCCTGGAGCGTAAGTGCCGGAAGCTTGAGTGTTTCACTTCCCAAATCCAGCTTGGCCTCCGTGTTGAGGGATACGTCGGCTGGCCCTTTGGGCAGGTGCTTGCCTGCCAGCGTTGCCCGCACGTTGAGCGGGGCAATAGCCAGCGACTTGCTGGTCCCATTGAAACCCGTTTCAATACTGGCGGTTTTCACCAGCTCAACGAGGGCGTCCTGATTGAGCCCCTTGAAGAGTCGGGCTGCATCAGAGGTTGCGACAATAAGCTTCCCCGTGATGCCAGGCGTGTCGCTCAGGATGTGATTGGCCTGAAGCTCACCGTTTGCCGTCAGGCCAAGGATCTCCAGTGAGAGCTGCGCGAGCGACAGGGTTTGCTTGTCTAGATCGGCGTTGATGTTCGAACTGGCGATGAGTTCGAGCTTACCTGTGGGGATCAGATCGCCTTGTAATGTGCTCTGTAGCTTGACCGGTGTCATCTGGTATTGCTGCGTGTCCAGGTTGAATTCCAGCGTACCGCTTGCACCCACATGGCCGTCTACGGCCGGCTTTTTGCTTGCCACGTCAAAGTCGAGTTCGAGTTCGATGGGCCGACCGGGCAGCAGGGCGCCGGTCTGCAGATTCAGGCCCTTGATCGTGTATTGGTCGTTGGATTGCTGGTCATCCCAGTTGATTGTTGCATCCTGAACATCAAGGCCGCCCAGTGCGAGTGATGTGACGGCGGGAACCTGTGCTTTAGGCTGTTCCGTCGGCTTGGGACTAGGCTTCTCTGCCACGGCGAGAAGGTCTTGCCAGTTTGTCTTCCCGGTTTTGTCGCGCGCCAAGTTAAGTGTCATGCCATGGATGATGATGGTGCCCATCTCGACTTGCTTTTTGAGCAGTGGCAGGAGCTGCACACGTATATCAACCTTGTCAGCTTTGACAAAGGGCTGCTCGCCAAACCCGGCGGCGTTGCCAAGGGCGACGCCCCCGGTCTTGACACCTAGCCAGGGAAACACGGAAAGCTTGATCTCGCCGGGGATGCTGAAGGTGCGCCCGGTGTGTTGCTGGACGAGTCCCGTAATTTCGTCTTTGTAATCGTTCGGGTCCACAACCAAAGGGATGACGATCGCGGCAACCACGATCAGCACCACCACGAGGCCCAACAGTGTAAAAAGAATTTTAAATAGTCGTTTCATCATGGGACCGAAACCTCCGCAGCATTGATCGTTATGGGCAGAACACCTCTGGCATCACAGCCTTGTGCACCTACAGGGGCGATCGCCCTCACCGTTTGTGAGCGAGTCCTGTGGCTTGGCGTCGCTGCATGCCGATCAGGCGGGGCGGTGAGGCTGTCCGTGCCCTAGTGCTTCCAGCCGCTTGTGTGCACGGGCAATCGCAGCGCGGACCTGTGACGGTGCCGTCCCGCCAAGATGATCATGAGCGGCAACCGCACCCTCGAGGCTCAGGATGCGGTACACATCCTGCTCGATCTGCTTGCTGAACTGCCGAAGCTGATCGAGTGGAAGCTCCAACAGGTCTTTACCCTCATCCAGTGCATAGCGTACCACGTCGCCCACGATGGTGTGAGCGTCTCTGAATGGCACGCCCTTGCGCACGAGGTAGTCGGCCAACTCCGTCGCGGTGGCAAGCCCCCGACTTGCACCCTCGCGGAGCCGATCCCGATTGAGTTCAAGCGCCTGTACCATCTCCGCATAAACCCGCAAGCACGCCTTCACGGTATCAGCGGTGTCGAATAGGGGCTCCTTGTCTTCCTGATTGTCCTTGTTATACGCGAGCGCTTGGCCTTTCATCAGGGTTAGCAGCGCCATAAGATGACCATAGACTCGCCCCGCCTTGCCGCGCACGAGCTCCGGCACATCAGGGTTTTTCTTCTGCGGCATGATCGATGAGCCGGTGCAGAACACACTGTCTAATTGGATGAAGTCGAATTGTTGAGATGCCCATAAGACCAGCTCCTCAGAAAAACGTGACAGGTGCATCATGATCAGCGCCGCACAGGCGCTAAACTCGATTGCAAAGTCGCGATCACTGACGGCGTCCAGGGAATTTTCAGCAATTGCATCAAAGCCCAGGAGCCTGGCCGTATAGGCCCGATCGATCGGATAGGAGGTCCCCGCGAGTGCGGCCGCGCCGAGGGGCATGACGTTTACCCGACGACGGCACTCCAGAAGTCGCTCACCGTCTCTGAAGAGCATCTCGAACCAGGCCATCATGTGGTGACCAAAAGTGATCGGCTGAGCCGTCTGCAGGTGGGTGAAACCTGGCATAATGGTGTCCGCTTCGCGCTCGGCGACCGCAAGTAGCGCTGTCATCACACGGCAGAGCATCGAAGAAATGGTGTCGATCTCATCGCGTAGGTAAAGACGCATATCTGTGGCCACCTGATCGTTCCGGGAACGGCCCGTATGGACTTTTTTTCCAACGGTACCGATGCGCTTGATAAGCTGTGACTCTATATTCATATGGACGTCTTCCAGGACGTTGCTCCAGGTGAATTTGTCATCCTCGATCTGATCTTGAATGGCTTGAAGACCTGAAACAATCGCGTGACACTCATCTTGGGATATGATGCCAACATGGGCTAGCATGCGCACATGCGCGATGGAACCCATGATGTCGTATTTATAGAGGCGCTTGTCACAGCCAACCGACGCAGTGAATTCCTCCACAAAACTGGCGATGGGGACGCTACTGTATCCGTCAGTTGATTTGGGCGTTTTCGTGTCAGAGCTCATACCGGGTCCCATTGATCATATGGCTCGGGACAGTATAACTTAAGAGATGCTCCAAAGGCTGTCGAACGTTTTATGGCGCTTATGCGTTCTTCATATCCATGCCATCTCGTTTCCATAGAGTGATGAAATCCCGCGAGCCCGCCGATACCAATGCCGTCTTTTTGCCGGATTTCTGCGGGATCCGCACGGTGTTCGTGGTGGTGCTCATTGCCGAAATGCTCGCATTTGTGCTGACGCTCGCCACGCCTGGGGACTATGCCAGCCGTGTGGAGCATCTAGCCCGAAGCTCCCTGTTTATCCAGTGGGTGGCCTTGTCCTGTGTGGCATTGCTGTGCGTGAGCCGCGGTGTTTTGAGTCGCCTGGGGGATAGACTGGCGGCGACGGTGAGTTACCTGTCCATTTTGGCAATGACTTTTCTGATCAGCGAACTGGCATGGTGGGTCATGCAACAGGCGCCCGTAGGGGATACAAGTCTTCAGCAAGCTCATGCCGGATTCCTGTTACGCACTGTAGGAACCAGCGCCATCGTCAGTGCTGTGACCTTGCGTTATTTTTACGTTCAGTATCAGTGGAAGAAGAACATTGAGTCCGAAGCCGAGGCGCGGATACAGGCGCTGCAGTCACGGATACGTCCTCATTTCTTGTTTAATTGCATGAATACGATCGCGAGTTTGACTCGTAAAGAACCTGCCCTTGCCGAACAGGCGCTCGAAGATCTGGCAGATCTCTTCAGAGCCAGCCTCTCCGATGCAAAAAAACGGGTTGGACTTGCAGAAGAACTTGCGCTCTGCCGGCGCTACCTTCACATCGAAGGGCTGCGCCTAGGGGATCGACTCCAGGCCGACTGGGCCATCGATGAGCTGCCAGGGGATGCGCTATTGCCCGCCTTGACCATCCAGCCGCTTCTGGATAATGCCATCTACCATGGTATCCAGCCTTTGCCGGAAGGCGGTATGATCCGGATCGTGGGAAAACGAGATGGTGCGAAGCTGATTATCACTATTGATAATCCATTACCTGAAAAAACTCCGAATAGCCAACATGCTGGCAACCGCTTAGCGCAGGAGAACGTGCGGCAACGGCTTGAGGGATTTTACGGGAAGCAAGGCACGTTAACGGTTGACAGTGGAAACGGGCGCTACCGGGTCTGCGTGAGTTTCCCTTATCAACGAGCACAGGATGAAGATTCTAGTCGTCGATGACGAGGCGTTGGCTCGCGAGCGCCTCATTGCCCTGGTAGGCGAGCTGGACGTAGGGGAGATCGTCGGCGAGGCGGCGAATGGCGTAGAGGCACTTCAAGCAGTAGAAAAATTTTCGCCGGATGTTGTGTTGCTTGACATTCGCATGCCCGGTATGGATGGCCTTGAGGCCGCCCAGCACCTTGCCGGTCTTGACGACCCGCCTGCCGTGATCTTCACGACTGCCTATGGTGACCATGCGCTTGATGCCTTTGACGCCCAGGCAGTGGACTATCTGTTAAAACCCATCCGGCGAGATCGGTTAGGACAAGGCCTTAAGCGTGCCGGGGTGGTGACCCGAGCCCGGGTCGCTGCGTTAAGAGACAGCGGGAAAGTCCCAAAGGCCCGCAGTCATTTCAGTGCCGTGCTGCGAGGGAACATTCAGCTAGTGCCCGTCGCGGAAGTGCAGTATCTCAAGGCAGATCAAAAATACGTGACTGTCGCGTGGTCAGGGGGCGAGTTGTTGATCGATGAATCGCTCAGGTCTCTCGAGGAGGAATTCAGCGATCGCTTTTTGAGGATCCACCGAAATGCCCTAGTTGCCTTGGAGTATTTGAAAGGCATGGAAAAGGACACCACGGGCGAATATTACATCACCCTGCGGGGTACGGACGACCGTGTGGCAGTTAGCCGTAGGCACGCGAGCCAGGTAAGGAAGCGTCTGCGCTCGATGATCTGAATTTTCGTGGGTCATTAGCCTGCCGTACACAGGTAAGACATCATATCCTTACTGCCGTGTTGCGATGTCGATGCCCTCG
>JAKEHO010000020.1 GCA_022614965.1 Gammaproteobacteria bacterium | reverse complement strand
TAGGGCCGGGTGATGATCTCCAGGAGATGCCCGTTCGGGTCCGCAAAGTACACACCGCGACCGCCGTCATCGTGGTTGATCTCACCCGCTCGGCTTTGACCCGGGTCGGCCCAGTGCTCAAGGTTTCGCTCGCGGATCCGGGCGTAGATCTCATCGAATTCGGCTTCGGTGATCAGAAAGGCAAAGTGCTGCGAGGCGAACTCGCCGTCGGTCTCGTAGAAGTCAAGACTCACGCCGTTGTCCATCTCGACCACCTGGAACGGGCCGAAGCGGGTGGCTCCGGGCAGCCCGAGAACCTCGGTGAGAAATCTCGCGGATGCCTCCTTGTTACGTGCCATCACGATAGTATGATTGAGCTGCACAGCCATGGTGTTCTCCTCTATTTGTGAAGGCAGACGCCTCCCCCAGTCGCTTGAATTACCGTGGCACGAGTCAGGTGTAGCACGATTTCCGACGCGATGATGCTCCTATATCAACGACTACACGGCACTCATGCACATAGGCCCGCACACGCGAAGCTTGGTGCGTAACGGCTTCGGCATCAGCTGCGGCGCGAAGCGCCGTCAGTCTGCATGCCGTTGTTAGGCAGCAATAGCTTCGCCTACGTTCCACTCGGGCCTCGACAGCCATCGCATCCTTCACGAGCCTCATAGTTGACAACACCGCCCCGACGATCCAGCGCAACCCGACAGCACTTCAAAAGGGCTCCGCGCAGCATCTTGCGACCACGCTGCACTCGAGACTTCGCTCCAGATAGCGAGAGTCCCAGCCGCGATGCAGCTTCCGATTGCGTGGCACCCTCGAACTCGGTAAGCCTCAGCGCCTGGCGATATGGCTCGGGAAGCTCGTCGAGCAGCGGTACGAGGCAACGCGCCAACTCCCACTGGGCGCTACCATCCTCCTCCGTCCTCTCCTCATGAATGAGTTCGTCCGGAACCGCCTCCGAAGGCTTCTGCAATCGGTAATAGTCAATGATCGCGTTGCGAGTGATCTGGTACAACCATGGTCGCAACTTTGAGGGCTCTTTGAGCGTCCCTTGCCGGGTGTACGCCTTGACGAAGACTTCCTGCACGATATCCTCGGCGGCTGCTTCGTCGCGCACGCGCTGCAGAACGAAGCGATACAGGGCGTCCCTATGCGCCTGCCAGGTTGTGGCCTCTATATTGTTGTGACGTGCTTGCATCGGCTCAGTGGCAACCACACGTTTCAGGTTGTGAAGCATCGCAACAGGTAGCCCTCCGACTCGGCTCGCAGCAGGTCTCCTGTCCAACCGGTGAGCAGCAGGACTCTGTAGCGAGTCGCGTATCTGACTTGCTCCTGAAGAAGCGTCGGAGGTTCTCCGGTACTCCGCGGTATGCAGGCGTCTCGCCAACGGACTCGCGGCTGCTACCGAAGATCTGACGCAGGATGGATTCGACGACCAACCCCACCGGCGATTCTGTGTACTCCCCTCCTCGGTAGCGCCAAACGCGGCAGCTTGTTCCTTCGTCGCATCCACACAGGTCAGTGCAGGAATCGCACTCGCTCTCCAACGTCTCGAAAGCAATGTCATTGCCGTTGATCCGAACGGTTGGAGAGGTGGCGAAGTGGTACTGGCGTGCCTGTTCTTCCGATTCTACAACAATCTTTCTCACGTTCACTTGCGCGTCCATCACTTCCAGTACCGGGCGGATGATGTCGATCGCCTTCTCGATGTGGTCCAGTGTTCCCACGCAACGGGTGCAACTGTTCAGATCGAGCGCGAGTAGCTCGATGTCGATCACAGGGGGGGTTGAGATTTCTCTTTTCTTGGATACCTGAATCTTGATCTGCATGGTTCATCTCCTTTGGTTATGACCCCGGCCCCATGCCAGGGTCTCACTCTGGGAGACGAATCACTTTCGAAAAGGACGCAGGCATTTGGAACTGCCTAACTTTAAATTCGATTTCAATTCTGCCGTATAAGCTGGGATCCTACGCCGACAGCAGGACCCGTGGAAGCGATGCGCGATCCCATGTCCACGGCACACGCATGCGCGCAAGCGCGCCGTCGTGACCTCAGACCAGCGCAACCTTCACGCAGTGGATCGGCGGGAGCGAGTCGAACAGGCAGTTCCATTCCTCGCCGCCGTCTCGCCCGATCCAGAGCTGTCCTGTCGTCGTCCCGAAGTAGAGCGCGGGCGACTTGACCTCGTCGATGTCCATTGCGTCGCGCTGGACCGTGAAGAAGCTCTCCTTCTTCGGCAACCCGCGGGCGAGCCGCTTCCACGAACCGCCACCGTCCCCGCTGCGCCAGACCGCGGGCGCGCCGCCCGGACAGGTTCGCGTCGATGGCTCGAGCGGCACGACGTAGACCGTGTCGGGGTCGTGCGGATGCACGACGATCGGGAAGCCGTAATCGGAATGCAGCCCCTCGCTAATTGATCGCCACGTGTGGCCGTAGTCGTCGCTGCGCAAAACGCCGATACCCGGACGATCGGGCCAGCCGCCGTGGTTTTGCATGTAGAGCCGGCCGGGCGCGTCCGGGTGGCCGGCGATCTTGTGAACGCACTGACCGAACTCGGGGAAGGGATCAGGCACGAAGCCGGCGCCAACGCCCCCGTTAGAAGCCGTGAAAGTCTTCCCGCCATCCTCGCTCAGGTAGTGGCCGCCGGTCGAGATGCCGAGGTGCACCCGATCCCGGTCGCGCAGGATCGTGTGCATACAGAGCCCGCCGCCCCCGGGCTGCCACTTCCGAGCGTGCTGGTGGTTGCTGATGCCCGGCACCATCTCCCAGGAATCGCCGCCGTCGCTGCTCCGGAAGAGCGACGCCGGTTCGACGCCACACCACAGAGCCTCCTTGGTGTCGCCCGCTTCGAGCGCCCATATGTTGGCGAGGGCGCGTCCGTCGTCCTTCGGGAAGGCGGGAGCTGATCTGGTCTCCTTGAATGTCTTTCCGAGATCGGTCGAGCGCAGCACCTTCATGCCGAAGAAGGCGTTGCAGCTCGAAGCGTACAGGCGCGGCGTGCCACGCGTGTCAATCAGCGCCGCGTAGACGGCCACACCTGGTCCAAAGGGTCCGCGGAGCGCGAAGCGTTGCCGGGTCTTCGGCGCCTCAGCGACGAAGAGGCCCTTCTTGGTCCCGATGCAGAGAATTACGCGTTCCGGCATGGTCAACCTCCTGAAACCGCTGGCAGTATCGTGATGACGTCCCCTGGCACGAGCGCCGTATCAAGCCCTTCCCGGTCGCGCACGTGAGACGTGTTCACGAACAGGTTCACATGGCGGCGCACCGCACCCGTCTCGTCGCAGATGCTCCGGTACAACGATGGGTGGCTCCGCTCGAGTTGCAGAAGGGCGGCGCGCACGCTCGGAGCCGATAGCAAAAGCTCCGACGCACCATCGCAGCAGGCGCGAAGCGGCGCCGGAACATGGATTGTGATGGTCATGGCTCGGGCCATCGCGGACAAAGGCCCCGGGCGCCGCAGCCTAGGTGCACAAGCCGGCAAGCCGGGGTCAGGTCTTGCAATGCCACACTGTCAAATGTCTGAAGGTGATTGTTCATATTTCTTCACCGTTCGGCTAACGGTACTGTGATGCGGTCAAAATAATCTCCAAGGGTGTTCTTAGGGCAGGTTGTGCGATAACACATTCATCACTGTGTAATTGAACAATCATGGCTCATTGCAAGGCCTGACCCCGACTCACGACTCGCTCAGCTCCCTCACCAGCGCTCGCACCTCCTCCACAGCCCTATCCAGCTCACCAGCGTCTATTCCGCGTAACACAATAGTTACCCCGAAGCGTTGCTGGCGAAAGAATGGATAGCTGCCGATATTTGACTTAGGGTAACGCGCTTGGATCATCTTAAGACCACCCGCAATCTGCCCTTCGGACAGATCCGTGGACACCGTGCGCGATACGACGGGGGGCCCCCGGTGAGACGGTAAGTAACCCCTTCAAACATGACGCGCATGATCGAGGGCACGCCGGCGAGCACCCATACGTTACCTATCTCAAAGCCAGGGGCTCCGCTCACCGGATTGTTAATCAAATGAGCACCTTCAGGGACATTTGCCATTTTAAGCCGCGCCTCGTTTAGATGCTGCGCACCGTAATAGGCTCTAAGTCGCGCAACCGCATCCGGGTTTCGCTTTATCGGTACACCAAACGCTTTAGCAACCGACTGGGAGGTAATATCATCGTGCGTTGGGCCGATGCCTCCTGTTGTGAATACATAATCAAAGATCGTGCGGCATTGGTTTACTGCCGTTACAATCGCATCTTCCGTGTCAGGTATCACACGCGCCTCGTGCAAGTGCACTCCCAATTCCCCGAGTCGCCTGCCAAGATACCGCAGGTTCGCCTCAGCTGTTCTACCCGATAGGATCTCGTTGCCAATGATAATGACGCATGCGGTGATGGCTTTTTGACTGCTTTCCATAAGCGACAAAGAACACAGACCCCACTTTTGCCATCATAGACGATGGATGGAGGAACGTGTACTGGCGTCATTCGGCTTCACTATTGGCGGGTTTATCCGGTTGCTCAGAAAGCATATCGAGTACGCCTGCGATGGAAAAGTACAGATCCCATCTCTCACCGGCACCGATAGTGCGCTTTAATGCGCACCGGTTAGCCAGATTGAAAAATTAATTACAAAGGGAAAAGGAATGAGCCCTTTAGGCCAATATCAGAATCTAGATATTCTCGCCTGGCTTGTCACTGACTAGACGTGGTGAAAATACGCGCCTTTGATAGAGGCCCTGAGATAACATTCTGATCATCGTCTCAGTCCAGGGGCGCGGATCGATCAGATCCTGAATCTTTCCTGTGCCATTACAATGGGGGCATTTCCTGAGTGCATCGATTGAAACAATAGTGCGCCGAACATCTCCTCTTGTTCCACGACCATTACACCAAATACATTTCTTTTTCATCATAGCGGCGCACGTGCACACATTAGCAGTTACAAAATCCGATCGAGGTCACATCCTAACGCAATCTCGCGTCTCTAAGACCGTGAGTGCGCGGCAAAGTTTAATGAAATCACCAATTAAAGCAATAGAACCGTTCTACAGCAGAGCGGCATGGCAAGTCTGCCTCTTAGTGCGCTAGCAAAAAGAGCTGGCCTTGCAAAGAACGACGTAACGAAACACCTGTGCGATACGCACTCATTGCCCTCGGGTGGTTGCAATAGGCTCCCCCGGCCGCAATACGACCGCGGCCGGCTGCGTCAGGCGCAGTTTACGCCGCTTGGACGGGGATGTTTCGACGGGTACGCGTGACTTGATTACGCTCGTCCAGATAGACCAGCTTGGGCTTGAAATTCTGTGCCTCACTCTGCTCAAGGGTTACGTACGCGCAGATGATCATCTGATCACCAGGCTTTGCTTTATGGGCGGCTGCCCCATTGACAGACACGATCCCAGAGCCGTCCTCCGCTCGAATCGCATAGGTGATAAACCGCTCGCCATTATCAATGTTGTACACGTGAATCTGCTCATACGAATGAATGCCCGCAAGATCTAATACCTTTCCATCAATGGCACAGGATCCCTCATATTCGCGCTCCGCATGAGTTACGCGGGCCCGATGCACTTTTGATTTCAGCAAAGTGATTAGCATGCGCTCACACCCAACCTTGAAAGGACTAAAGATTATGGCTCAACCTCCCCAGTGGTTCAACGATAATATTGCACCGCAATATTGTCAATAAGCCGCACCTTTCCAAGCCAGGCGGCCGCAAGGATGACGAGGCCCGTCTCGCCCTCCTTCGGTACGCTGAGGTCCTCGGCCCTGCAGACCTTGAAATACTCTGGCCTGAAACCAGCGTCGGCAAGATCCCGCATTCCCATGGCCTCGCACCTTGCGTAGTCGGCCTCGCTGTCCCTGATCCGTGTAGCAGCATCCCGCAGGATCTCAAACAATCGGGGTGCAATCCGCCGCTCCTCCTCACTCAAGTAACTGTTGCGCGAACTCATCGCAAGGCCATCATGCTCCCGCACCGTGGGCACCGGGACAATTTCTACCGGCATGCACAAGTCCTTTGCCATCCGTTTTATCAGCAACAGTTGCTGGTAATCCTTCTCACCGAACAAAGCAACGTCCGGTTGCACAATATTAAAGAGTTTGGTAACGATCGTCGCGACCCCTGCAAAATGCCCCGGGCGGAAGGCGCCACAGAGTACATGATCGAGGCTCGGGACCATCATCCGGGTTTGTCCCTCACACCCGCCCGGGAAAAGCTCATCCACGGAAGGCGCAAACAAGAGATCCGCGCCAGCGTCCGCAAGTTTCCGGCTGTCCTCATCAGGCGCGCGGGGATAGGCCTCGTAATCCTCCCCTACTACGAATTGTATTGGGTTAACAAAAATGCTAGCGACGGTGCGATTGGCAATCGCCAGCGCTCGCTTAACCAGGTAAAGATGGCCGGCGTGGAGCGCACCCATGGTCGGGACCAACGCGACGCGCTGCCCGGCGATGCGCCACTGACTCACGATATCTCGCAACGCCGCGATATGCTGCACGCTTTGCATCAGTCAAAACCATGTTCTAGCGCTGGAAATCTACCGGCCTTGACCGATTGAACATAATCCTCAATCGCGGCCTGTACTGTCGCATGAGACGCCAAAAAATTTCGCGAATATTTCGGTTGTCGGCCGCTAATCCCCAGAACATCGTAAAGCACCAGCACCTGCCCATCACAATCGCTACCCGCACCGATACCAATAACAGGGATTTCCAACCTCTGTGTGATCTCCTTCGCTACACTGCGGGTCACACATTCGAGCACGAGCATCGCCGCCCCCGCCTCTTGCAGTACAACGGCATCCTTTTTCATCTCCTCAGCAATCCGTTGATTACGTCCTTGTACATGATATCCGCCGAGCTTATGGATTGATTGTGGCAGCACACCCAGATGCGCGCACACTGGGATCCCGCGCGCAACAAGTTCTCTGACGGTCTCAGCTAGCCATGCGCCGCCCTCCATCTTGACTACCTGCGCACCACCCTCGCTAAGCAACCGAGCCGCGTTACCCATGGCCTGGGCGGTGTTGGCATAGCTCATAAAAGGCATATCGGCCATCACCAATGACCGCTTCGCACCGCGACGCACATGGCGTGAGTGATAGATCATGTCGCTCAAGCTCACCGTGAGCGTGCTGTCCTCACCGTGCAAGACCATGCCAAGCGAGTCGCCAACAAGCAATACGTCGACCCCTGCTTTGTCAAGCTGCGCAGCAAAACTTGCATCATAGGCCGTAAGACAAGCAATCTTTTCCCCAGCCTGCTTCATTGCCCGCAAGCTGTTAAGTGTAACCTTGTCACTCATAGTTCTGCCGGATTGAAATAGCGACGACCCGGTGGAAGATTGCGAATATAACGCAGCAGCAGGTCATAGTGGTGGTTGTCGTGAGCGAGATCGATCTCAGCGGTATTAACGATCAACAGCGGCGCAACGTTAAAGTTATAAAAAAAGGCGACATACGCGTCCGCAACGCGTTGCAGATACTCTTCTTGAATATTTCGCTCATAGGGTATCGCGCGCGCCGCAATGCGTTTCTGAAGCACCTCAACTGGCGCTTGAAGGTAAATCACCAAGTCCGGTACTGGCGCATCCAGCGTCAATTTCTCATAGACTTGATTATACAAAGGTAACTCATCATCGCTCAGAGTAAGCTTGGCAAACAGCCGGTCCTTTTCCATCAGAAAGTCAGCGACTTGAACCGGTTTGAACATATCAGTCTGCCTGAGTGACTGTATTCTCCGTGCACGCTGGAACAAAAAGTACAATTGGGTTGGTAAGGCCGTGGAGGCTGGATCTTCATAGAACCGTGGCAAAAAGGGATTGTTCTCTGCACCTTCGAGCAACAGGTCCGTAGCGAAGGTTTCTGCAAGGCGGCGTGCGAGCGTCGTCTTGCCGACGCCGATCGGGCCCTCAACCACGATATAGTCCGGGTAACCCTTAGCCATTACCGTGACATCGGCGAAGGCCTTCTGCCGGACAGGCCTTCAGCAACTCGGCCAAGGGACCAAAGCCCGGTATATTGAGATCAGGGGCAAGCTCGCTTAGCGGATACAGAACAAACGCGCGATTTGGGATCTCAGGATGCGGCACGGTCAGCAACTCATCCGACCACCGTTCCTCACCATAGACCAGCAGATCCAAGTCCAAGGTTCGAGGTCCCCAGCGCTTGCCCGTACGCACCCGGCCTTGGCGTCGCTCAATTTCCAGCATGCAATGGAGCAGTTCGCGCGCTGGCAAGTCAGTTTCCAATAGAGCGACCGCATTGATATAGTCAGGCTGATCCTGAGGGCCCATGGGTGGGCTACGATAGAGGGCTGAGTGTCTTATCAAGGTCGTCTGGGGCAACGCCGCTAGGGCACGCAACGCCATTTGAATCTGTTTTTCAGGATCGTCGAGATTACTGCCCAGCCCGACATAGGTACGTGTCATCGGGTTTCAATCCCGCAGCGGTCGTCATTGATCGGTGATAACCTTGCGCCGACGCCGCCGTGACCTTTCGCGGCGACCACCCGGCAGTTCCTCCAGCAGTGCCCCACGCTCTGCCTCATCAGCCTCGAGAAATGCAGTCCACCACTTGGCGGGGGCCCCCACACCCTCTCCGGCTTCAGCCCTCAACAAGAGAAAGTCGTAAGCTGCACGTAAACAGGGATGCCTGATCAACCGTAGTGGCCGCATACCGCTAGAACGCTCAAACCTGAGCTGTAGGGCCCAAATCTCCCGCGTTATTTTTGTCACGATTCGCGGGATCGCCATTCGACGGACCTGCCTCGAGATGACTGTGTCACTGGCCAATTGTATCGATTCGAATTCATTTAGGCCGTTGGCACGATATTCACTGGCAAGGCGACGCAGTGGATCCCATAGCAGCGACGCGAACAGGAAGGCTGGGGTAACCGACTTATTTTCGGCAACGCGCGCATCGGTATTCTTGAGCGCGTGGACTAAGAACATATGCGGGAAACGCCCTTCCTCCTCACTAAGACAGCCTTCTGTCTGGGGAAAGAGATGCCCAAATAGCGAATAGTGACGGAGCTGTTCGAATGTCTGTAGGGCAAAGCCGTTGAGAAACAGCTTCATCACTTCGTCAGAAAGCCGCGACGGTGGGATCTCTGTAAGTAGGTAGCCGAGTTCGTAAATCGGCGCTGAGGTATCGGGATGGATCGTGAACCCGAGCTGCACCGCGAATCGAATGGCGCGCAACATGCGCACCGGGTCTTCGGCATACCGCCTCGCCGGATCACCGATGAGGCGCAATTGCCCCGCTTTGATATCAGCCACACCGCCAACATAATCAACAACTGTAAAATCCGCGATGTTGTAATAGAGCGCATTAACTGTGAAATCGCGTCGCCAAACATCATCATCAAGGCCACCATACACGTTATCGCGCACAATCCGCCCCCCCACAACCCGTCCGTCACCATTCGGCTCTGCTTCATGGGGCGCACGAAACGTCGATACTTCGACAATCTCCCTGCCAAATCGCACGTGCGCAAGCAGAAAGCGGCGGCCAATGAGACGACAGTTGCGAAAGAGTTCCCGCACTTGCTCCGGCCTGGCATCAGTGACGACATCGAAATCCTTGGGTTCACGGCCGAGCAACAGATCGCGCACTCCCCCGCCCACCACATACGCCTTGTAACCTGCATTCTTAAGGCGATAAAGGACCTTCAGGGCGTTGTCGCTGATGTTGGCACGGGAGATGATATGTTCAGCTCTAGGGAAGATCCGTGGCTCGATCGCGAGCTTCGTAACGTTGCTTTGGCTTGCCGGTTGTTTCTCAGATTGCATTGGCTGCGTGTGACAGGGCCTCTATACCATTTCCCTCAGGTCGCCGGGCAGATCGCTTGAGTAGACCAAGCGCGCCCGTATAATAGCATCGTTTTCTCATCCTGCTCATCACGCTGCAGGCTCCCTTCGTCTAGTGGCCTAGGACGTCGCCCTCTCACGGCGAAAACAGGGGTTCGAGTCCCCTAGGGAGCGCCAACCGGCACCGGTGCAGAGAGCGTCCTTTACCTAAACAACGTACTTGCACGCAATGGCGTGCCTCCATGTTGCGTCCCGCATCGACCGACGATACTTTACGAATGGCCGGTTGTTCCCATGCAGAATCCCCCGCATCCCGTCATCACCGTTTCAGAGGTGTGAGCTTCACAACCATGACCGGTCGAGAGGGTGCCAATGCCATGGCACATCAGACGAGGAGTTTTAGGAGTCAGCCCACCGTGTAGCGCTGCGCAAGACGCCGCGGGCCGCATCTTCCCTATCGGGTGTGGTGAAAGTAAGAACTCTTGTGCCGTTGCCACCCAGAGGCTAGGCCAAAGGGGATCACCGAGTGGGGAATGAGCGGGGGTCGGCCGCAATTCTTCAAGGGCCTCCGGCGTTGCTCACCGCAAACCGGCGCCACGCGCCCTCCGTCCTACACGTAGTTTGCAGCCAACCGTGAACCAAAGACGGTCGCTCGTCTCGAAACGGTTGCGGCATCTTCACGCACACCGGCATGTCGAGAGGACCGTGCTCGCTGGTGTGCAGGTCCAACAGCTTGGGGAGGGAAGATGCGTGAGCCAACAGAGGTCGTCAATCCACGCTGTGTTTTGCGCGGAACGCAGCTGCGGTTTCTACCTAACGACTCACCTCACTCACGACCCCCATTCTGTGCAAAGTAATGAACCGACGTCGACTCTGCCAGGGCCGCAACCGCAGTGATAACAAGGCCTGGCTCATCCAATTGAATGGCATGTCCGCTATGTTCAGCAACGAGATGTACCGAGTGAGGAGTTAACGTGGCCAACTCATCTTGTAATTCCATCCACACTTGTTCCATAAGATCCCCGTTGGGATTAGCCGGCCAGACGCGCTTACCCCGTGTCAAAACCACGAGCGGGACATTTGGCAACGGTCCTGCGCTCGCCACCTGCCCTGCGCTCAGCTGGAAGCTCTCAAGTTCCTGACGCTGCGTGATCGCCGCCTTTTCGGTCGACATCAACGCGAACGCAATTTGCCGCACCTCATCGGGGTAGTTATCCGGCATCACAGGTCTCGATATCCAGATGCGCCGGGTATAAGGCTCATAGGGATCGGGGACCTTCACAATGTGGGCCGGCGCACTATTGCGGCTCTCGCGGCTCGGAAATCTGGCATCCTGGTCAGGATGCGAAGAATCAATGAGGACGAGTCCTTGAACCTCCTCCGGATATTTACTCGCAAAGTAGCGGACATTGTAGCCACCGAACGAATGGCCAACCAATATATACGGTCCTTGGACATCGGCATTCTTCAACAGCGTGTACAACTCCGTTGCAATCTGCTCGGTCGTGCGAGGGAGCGGTCCCGGTTTACTCCAGCCATAGCCGGCGCGATCATACGTGCACACGCGATAGTGCTTCGCCAAGGCATTCTGGACGCGTGTCCATTCCAAGGAGAACCCACCCACGCCTGAGTCAATCACCACGCTACCCCGCCCATGTCCCTTGCACAGGATATGGAGTTTGTGGGATCCGACACTGACGAGTCGTCCCGGGGGCGTTCCCAAATCGAAATCCACGACCTCCCCGGCGCCGACTGAGAGCGGCAACGTCAGGACAAGCGCGGGCACAAGGCGCACCAACCCCTGCCCCAAGAGGCGGGGAAGCCCGAATATGCCCTGGTTATGCCGGTAGCTCTTGTTCATCAAATCACACTCAAATTAGCAGAGACAGCGCCCAATCCGTGCCCGCATCGCCCACCAAGGCGGGATCACGCTCTGGCGCCTTCCATTCATCCCATAGCCACATGGGCGCCTTGTCCTATAAACGCATGAGCCCGCTATTTTGTGCACCTTCACGTAGACCTCTAGCAGCTTGCGCAAGTTCTGTCAGCGAAAACAAGATAAATGGTGCACATGAGCCGATAAATGGCCTTTCCCAGCTACGTCCTGCCGAGTCTTTCGCTTCCTCACGCAGCGCCAAATGTAACCTCATAAAAATCAATGATCAATATGATCAAATTAAGGTTCAATATAGCACATGGGGCAGCCGCTCCAAGGATACCCCGCAGAAGCGGCCCGCTCATCTGCTGAAGTAGTGCACTTTATCTTTATCATTTTCATGTACTTATGACCATGCCCCTGATCGAATGCGACGTTCAGATAGCGACGATTAGACCCGCTACACCCTCAAGGGCCTCACCCCACATAATTGATGCAATGCAACATTACCAGCTAATGATAGCCTAAAATGAGATGAGCGCAACCTTATAGCGCGATAGCGCGCGCCTCCCAGCCACCTCTCTCCGCCAATTTAAAAGCGCCCTGCGTTGGGCAGAGTCACCCAGGGCTCTGTGCCCTCGGGATCTCGGTTGTCGAAGACTCGAAAGGCGCATCTATATAGGCAGTTCAAGGCCCATTGTCAGCCCTGTCTATGGGATCGAATCCACGCTACAGCAACCGGGGGCGGGGCTGCCACGGCGCTTGGCCGCGATGCTCTAGGAGGCCCTGCTGCTATTCGCCGTGTTGTCTTTCGCGACACGTTTGCTCCTGCCCTTGACGCTGGGGGCCAAACGATCCGCGCCCCTCACCCGATCTACGCAGCGTATCTCCTGTCGGTAGGCTTCCTCTATTACGGCTGGCAGCGGACCCGCGGCGGCCAGACACTTGACATGCGCGCCTGGCCCATTCACCTTAAACAGGAAGACGGCAAGACCGTATCGTGGCGGCGCGCCGCACTATGCTTTGTCTGCGCTATCCCTTCCGGTCTGTTTTTGGGCCTCGCCGTTCTCTGCTCGATTTGGGATCACCACAAGCTTGCCTGGCATGATCGCGCCTCTGGAACGATCCTGGTCATCATAGGACCCACCGTGTCCGACGCTCACGATTGAGCCCCTTTGTACCGGCGCACTACCATCCCTACGCCCTTCGCATCAGGGCCCACGTTGCAGCAATAACAATTAACGTTGGAATGCTGGCGCTGAGGCTGGCGCCAACGTTGTAGACAATACCTAAATGGCCGCTTACTTGGTTGGCAATGTGAAAGGCGATCCCGACGAGGGTCCCAATCAACACCTGCCGGCTCAAACTGAGGCGCTGCAAGGAGATAAGCACGATGGGCACGGCTAACAGAACCATGATACCCGTCGCGATGGGCTGGGTGATCTTGGCCCACAGTGCCTGCTCATAACGCACGCTCTCTTGGGCGTTCTCTTTTAGATACCGAATGTAATCTACAAGTTGCCATGCGGAAAGGTTCTTAGGTTTAACGACAACGACATTAATCATGTCCGGCCGAAGCGATGTTTCCCACTTGGCACCGCCCAGCCTGCGTTTGGTGATCCCATCGGCACCAAAAGAAGTTTGTTCCAGATCCTCAAGAACCCATTGTCCCTCTGAATAGTGCGCTGTGCTCGCAAAGGTGCTTGTGCGCAGTCTATTGGCATCGTCAAACTCATAGATATAAACGTCCTGCAACCTGTCTTCTGGCAGAACTGTGCGAATATTGATAAAGCTCTGTCCATCACGCGTCCAGTATCCATATCTCGTGTTCAAATAGATTTGATTGGTCAATGCGACTGAACGCAGATGACGAGCGTACTGGGCGGCGGGTGGCGCGAGGAACTCACCCAAAACGATCACCAGTGCGGCCAACATCAAGCTCGCCTTAAGTGCCGAGACGAGAATACGCGCAGCGGATACGCCGGCGCTGCGGACAACAGTTAACTCGCCACTCCTTGCGAGGATACTCAGTGCGACCAAACTCCCGACGATAGCCGCGATCGGAAGGAGTTCGTAGCCGTGTTCTGGAACATTCAATAAAGTGTAGGTTACGGCCTGTAAGACACCATAATTCGCCTGACCTGCTCTCCCCAATTCTTCGATCAATGAAACAACAGAAAATAACGCAATTAACCCCGCTAGGATGATAAGCGTTGTCTGGACGATGGCCAGACCAATATAGCGGTCCAGGATCTTCATGCTTTTGACACGACAATCCGCTCCATACTGCCTCCCTTCCGCCAGCGTTGCAACAAGGGAAGGTAGAAGAGAATTGCGATCACAATGATCAATGTCCCATGTACCCACCAGAGTCCGATATATCGGAGTAACTCACCTCGCCTTAGCAAGGCGGCGGATATCTCCAGCAGATTGAGATAGAGGAAAAAGATTGGGATCGCGCTAAGGTAAACGAGGTACTGGCGATGGCCAAATGTCATGCGGGCTAGCAGTACAGCGAGTAAGGGCAATAACAGGCACGCCAGAACGTTCGAGATACGCAGTTGCAATTCAGCAGCATACTGGGATTCATCGGCTAGCCACAGCTTAGACGTCGGGATTGCCCCTACGCCCAGGTCGTTATCTGCGCTCCTTCTACTCTCAATAAGCACAGCATAGCGTTGGTAATCGGTCACTTTATAATTCAGTTGTCCAGGTGTTCCTTCGTAACGGCGTCCATCTTCAAAGACGACATAGCGATCCCCGGTGCTCTCGTCCGTTTCCAAGTGTGCCTCCTTTGCCGTGAGAAGCCCAAACTTGTCGCGATCACGCAGCTGCAAGAAAACGTCCCTCATGACACCGTTATCCGGAGAAACTTGATCAACGTAAACGACACCATGGCCGGTGCTAAATTCCTTAAAACGCCCAGAGGCTATGCCCGTGATATCAGACTCCTGTTTCGCCTGCTCCGTCAGACGCAGGGACTGGGCCGTGGCCCAGGGACCAGCGTAGAACGCAATGACTGCCACTAAGAGGGCGAAAACTAGGGCAAAAAGAAATACCGTTCGGAGGAAAAAGGATGGGCCGAGCCCGGAGGCAAGCATCACCGTCAATTCCCTATCCTGCAACATGCGTGAAAAAACAATCAAGACTGCAAAGTACAGACACGTGGGGAGCAACACGGGCAGCATCTCGATGAGCTGATACGCGAGCATTTCATAAACGAGCGTGCTGGCGAGCGCGCCAACGGCAACGTCTGACAAATAATCAAGAAATACCTTGCTGCCGTACGTAATCACGAGCAGTAGCATGATGGCAAACGTCCACCGGGAAATCTCGCGATAAATGTAAGCCTGTATGATCAATCGGGCCTAATGCCTTGCTCGCACCCAATACCTGCTTTGCGTCCCACCGTGTAAATGAATACACTTGGCAGGAAAATAGCAGAAGTGGCCATGTGAGGCCAATATCACTGCTGCGTGCGATAACTGTTCACCCAGAGATTGCTTGAGTAACTATGGAATTCACCGTTAAGAGCGGGGATCCAGAAAAACAGCGCACGGCCTGCGTTGTCGTGGGCGTCTTCGAACCGCGCCGTCTGTCGCAACCGGCTAAAGCCATTGACGTTGTCAGCAAGGGCTATCTATCAAACCTCGTCAGACGAGGCGAGATCGAGGGCAAACTTGGGCAGGCACTTTTGTTGCACAACGTCCCCGGAACACGCGCCGGCAGGGTGTTGCTGGTGGGTTGTGGGCGTGAGCGCGATCTCGGCGACAACCAATTTCGACAGATCATATCCAAGACAGCCACCCAGTTAAATGAAACAGGTTCGATGGAAGCAGTGAGTTATCTGACAGAGCTTGACATCAAAGGCCATGATATCTATTGGAAGGTTCGACAATCAGTTGAGGCAAGCCGCAATGCACTCTATCGCTTTGACACGCTGAAGAGCAAGAAGGATACGACCCGGCGGCCGTTACGCAAGATCATGTTGAGTGTCCCTACGCGTCGTGATCTGCCCATCGGCGAGAAGGCGATCACGGAGGGACAGGCCATCGCCAATGGAGTAAAGCTCACGAAGGACCTTGCCAATCTTCCAAGCAACATCTGTACGCCAACCTATTTAGCCGACCAGGCCATAGAACTGCAGAAAACCCACGAATCCATCAAGGTTAAAGTCATGGAAGAGGCGGAGATGGAGCAGCTCGGCATGGGTGCACTGCTTGCCGTCTCTCGCGGCAGTCGCGAACCCGCCAAACTCATCACGTTGGAATACATGGGGGCCAACAAAGATGCAAAGCCAATAATCCTAGTCGGGAAAGGGGTGACATTTGATTCTGGAGGGATCTCGATCAAACCCGCCGCGAACATGGACGAAATGAAGTTCGACATGTGTGGAGCAGCAAGTGTGCTTGGAACGTTCGCTACTGCCGCAGAACTGCACCTGCCAATCAATATTGTTGGCGTTATTCCAACAACAGAAAACATGCCAAACGGGAACGCCACAAAACCCGGAGACATCGTCACCAGCCTGTCCGGCCAGACCATAGAAATACTCAATACGGACGCAGAAGGCCGTTTGATCCTCTGTGATGCGTTAACATACTGTGAGCGTTTCGACCCGGACGTGGTTATTGACGTCGCGACATTGACCGGGGCATGTGTTATCGCGCTGGGTAAGCATGCAACTGGCCTTTTAAGTAACCACAACCCTCTCGCTAATGACCTGCTGAATGCCGGAAGGGAGAGCGGTGATCGCGCCTGGCAACTACCCCTTTGGGAAGACTATCATCAACAGCTTGACAGTCCCTTTGCGGATATTGCCAACGTGGGTGGACGGGAAGCGGCCACGATCACCGCGGCCTGTTTCTTGTCACGATTTGCCAAGAAATTTCACTGGAGCCATCTAGACATAGCGGGGACCGCCTGGCTTACCGGAAAAGAAAAAGGAGCAACAGGTAGACCAGTCCCCCTTCTTGTGCAGTATCTGCTCGACCGTTGCAACTGAAAATGCATTCACGTCACTACAAAAATTTCTGAACATGGCTCACGTGGATTTTTACATACTGGATAACAACGGTACCGAACACAGGAAACGCTGTGCGTGTGCGTTGGCTGGGAAAGCTTGGCACGAAGGTCACCGAGTTTACATCCATGCCAGCTCAGCAGAAGAAGCTGATGCAATGGACCAACTACTATGGACATATAATGACATTGCCTTTCTTCCGCATGAACGGGTACGGGGTGATGGGAAGTCCGATATCCCCATACTTGTCGGCTGCGGTGAGCATCCACCGAGCAGAGCCGATGTGATGATCAACCTGTCACACCCTGTACCGCCGTTCTTCAGTCGCTTTGCGAAGATTATCGAACTGGTGGACGACGAGGCCACGGGCCGCGAACTTGCCCGCGACCGTTACCGCTTCTATCGGGAGCACGGCCAGACATTGCAGACGCACACCCTCAATCAAAACCATGGGTGATCCGAGGTCCTCGATCGAGAGCAAGCGACCCTATGCCATGATCTGATCGTCGAGCTCGAGAACATCCTCGAGACCAAGCTCAGCAGGCTATTGCGTGACGCCAAAGAGACGATGATAGGGGAAACTAAGGAGCACCTGGAAACACGGCTTTCCCAGCTACGCCCTGGCCGGCGAAGAGAAGCACAAGAGCGCCCCGACGGGCCTTCCCCCCTGCCCGATCCCCGGATGCCTCTGCCTCGAACAAGGTGGATGAAACCGACGGCCAGGATCCCTGAATCCCCCGATTGCATGACCCCCGTCGTTTTACAAGAGCGCACCACCAAGGACAGAATAGGTGCCGAGGTGGTTCACGCGAACAATTCTGCGATATTGCACGTCAGCGTAGTTTCGCCAACTGACAGCGCCGCCAGATGATGGACAAGACGTATAACCCGCACGCCATTGAAGAGCGATGGTATACGGTCTGGGAGGAACACGGTTACTTCATGCCGCGTGGCAATGGCCCTGCCTATTGCATCATGCTGCCGCCGCCTAACGTCACGGGCAGCCTGCACATGGGCCATGCGTTTCAGGACACGCTGATGGACGTCCTCATCCGCTACCACCGCATGAAAGGCGACAATACCCTGTGGCAGTGCGGGACCGACCACGCAGGGATTGCAACGCAAATGGTCGTGGAACGCCAGTTGGCCGAAAAGGGCGAGACCCGCTACAGCCTCGGCAGGGAGCAGTTCATTGAGGCCATTTGGCAATGGAAAGTAACGGCCGGCGACGACATTACCCAGCAGTTACGGCGTATGGGATCTTCCATGGACTGGTCGCGGGAGCGATTTACCCTCGACAAAGACCCTAGCGGCGAAGCCGGACAGTTATCCAGAGCGGTGCGAGAGGTGTTTGTACGCCTCTACAACGAGGGGCTCATCTACCGCGGCAAGCGTCTCGTTAACTGGGATCCGGTACTACACACCGCTATTTCCGACCTAGAAGTCATCTCTACTGAAGAAGACGGGCATCTCTGGCATATCCATTATCCATTGGCTGATGGTTCGGGCAGTTTGACAGTCTCCACCACACGTCCCGAGACCATGCTGGGCGATGTGGCGGTGGCGGTACACCCAGACGATGCGCGTTATCGACATGCCATAGGGAAAGAGCTCTTGCTTCCGCTTGCAGGTCGCACGATCCCAGTGCTTGTAGATGAGCATGTTGACCCGGCTTTCGGCACCGGCTGCGTCAAGGTCACGCCCGCACATGACCACAACGACTATCGAGTATGGACTCGACACAAGGAGGAACTGGCTTATCAGCCCCTTGGGGGACTCATCAACATCTTCAAGGTTGATGCACGCCTTAAGGATAGCGCATCCGATGACATCTCTTTCGCCGAGCGAGCGGGATTTGCTGGCAGGCCAGCACCGGTGCAGGGCACAGGCTTACAGGATCGACCGACGTACGAGCTCATCCCAAAGAAGTACCGTGGTATGGATCGGTATGACGCACGAAAGGAGATGGTTCGGGACCTTGAAACCGAAGGGTTATTAGCGCGCGTCGAGGAACACCGGCTAATGGTGCCCCGCGGTGATCGCTCGCACGCCGTGATAGAGCCCTACCTCACCGATCAATGGTTCGTCAAGGTGGGGCCACTGGCAAAACCGGCGATCGAAGCGGTTGAGAAGGCCAACATCCGATTCGTTCCAGAGAGTTGGGCCAAGACCTACTTTGAATGGATGCGCAATATAGAGGACTGGTGCATCAGCCGGCAGATCTGGTGGGGGCACCGTATACCCGCGTGGTACGACTCGGATGGACAGGTCTACGTCGGTCATTCGGAGAATGAGGCGCGGGAAAAGGCACGGGTTCCTGCTGATGTGCGCCTCAAACAGGACCCCGATGTACTGGACACTTGGTTCTCGTCAGCCCTGTGGCCGTTTTCAACACTTGGCTGGCCAGATCAAACGTCGGATTTGGCGAGATTCTATCCAACCAGCGTTCTCGTCACTGGCTTTGACATCATATTCTTCTGGGTCGCGCGAATGATCATCATGGGGCTTAAATTCACGGGCCAGGTCCCGTTTAGGGAAGTCTACATCCACGGGCTTGTCCGCGACGCGGATGGCCAGAAGATGTCCAAGTCAAAAGGCAATATACTCGACCCCCTCGATCTCATCGACGGTATTGAATTGGGATCGCTCATCGCGAAGCGCACGAGCAACTTGATGTACCCTGCCGAGGCGCCTCGTATCGAAAAGGCAACCCGCGCCCAGTTTCCCAAGGGGATCCCCGCCTACGGAACGGATGCCCTGCGCTTTACCTTCGCATCGCTCGCCACTCAGGGGCGGGATATTCGCTTTGACCTTGGTCGCACGGAGGGTTATCGCAATTTCTGTAACAAACTGTGGAACGCAGCGCGTTATGTTCTGCTCTGCCATGAGGGTCAAGCGATCGATTTGGCCGCTGGTGAAACTGAGTTCGGTCTCGCAGAGCGATGGATCAGATCTCGCATACAACAGGCCAACAAACAAGTCATTGACGCGATCGAATCGTACCGTTTCGATCTTGCAGCCCAGGCAATCTATGAGTTTACCTGGGATGAATACTGCGACTGGTATTTGGAACTATCAAAAACCGTCCTAACCAATCCGAACAGTAGCGACGCCACCAAGCGCGGCACAATGACAACTCTAGTGGAAGTATTGGAGCGCTTGCTAAGACTTTGCCATCCTTTTATGCCCTTCATTACCGAAGAGATTTGGCAACGCGTTGCGTCACTCGTGGGCACCCATGCCGACACGGTCATGCTACAGCCTTACCCCGCCCCGGAAATCGATCGCATCGACGAGGATGCATCCATGGAGATGAACTGGATAAAGATATTTGTTCTCGGAGTGCGGCGAATACGCGCCGAAATGACAATACCCCCGGGCAAACACCTACCTATCCTTACCAAAGACGGAACACCGCGGGAAAGGATCTGGCTAGAGCGCAATCATAGCTATCTACGAAGCCTTGCCAAGATCGAATCGATCAGACCCTCAAACGGTGAACGGTCCAGCGATGTTGCGGCGACGCTTGCTGGCGAGATGACACTTTTGATACCACTTAAGGGTCTCATTGATCGCGACGCGGAGCGGGAGCGCCTTAGCCGGGAGATTGCAAGGTTGCAAAAAGACCTGGCGCGCTCCGAGCAGAAGCTCAAAAACAACGCCTACGTCGAGCGCGCACCGGCGGATGTAGTTGAAAAAGAGCGTAGACGTTTCAAAGAACTCGGTGCAGCGCTCGCAAAACTCAAGAAGCAACGTTCTAGTATCGAAGCACCCTAGGTGCTAGGCCTGCGCCGTACCTCACCCCCCTCCCAATTAATCATAACCAGGGTGCGGTGCTTAACGCCGTTCACCAATGTTCGGCACACTTGCTAGTGAACGGGCGGGCGTTTATCGTTGGGAGCCAGTATTCGTTGCAGATGCATCGTCAGTTTCATGTTCTCTAGATTGCGAGAAGATATCGCCTGCGTGTTCGAACGCGATCCCGCGGCCCGTACAACCTTCGAAGTCCTGACCACTTCGCCGGGCTTACATGCGATTTGGCTACACAGGGTAAGCCACTGGCTCAGCAATTTGGGATTGAAATGGCTCGCGCGCTTCCTCTCCACCTTAACCCGTTGGCTGACTGGGGTCGAGATCCATCCGGGCGCAAGGATCGGCCGGCGTTTCTTTATCGACCACGGCATGGGCATCGTCATCGGTGAGACCTCCGAAATCGGCGACGATTGCAGCTTATATCATGGCGTCACACTCGGGGGCACGACCTGGCAGAAAGGCAAGCGTCACCCGACATTACGCAACAACGTGGTGGTCGGTGCAGGGGCCAAGATATTGGGTCCGGTGATCATTGGTGAAAACGCCCGCATCGGCTCTAATGCGGTCGTCGTCAAGGCTGTGCCCGCCGGGGCGACCGTTGTCGGCGTGCCGGGCCACATTGTGACGCGCAGACCCGATACAACAAAAGAACGCATGGCCATGGCAAAAAAAATGGGCTTCGACGCCTACGGGACCAGCCGCGATATGCCCGACCCACTCGCCAACGCCATTGATACCATTCTGGACCACTTGCAGGTGGTGGACGGACAGCTGCAAGTCATGATTGCACGGATGAAGGAACTTGGGGTAGACGTCTCCGAACTGGAGCCGCCTCGTCGTAAGCAAACCGGCATCAAAGCCGGTAAAGGCCCTAAGCCTAAGTCGAGAGGCAACCGGCCTCGCTAGAGCGTGCATACTCCACCGCCACAGCGCCGAAACCCACGGATAGGCCACTAGGCCCTTTTCCCGGCGATCCCGTCAGGCCTGTCCGTCACATGGCTTAGCCAGCGGAGTGGAACTATTTGCCCCAATAGTTGACTAAATCAGTCAGGTATGGGATCCTGACCGCACGAATGCGGTGATTTAACCAGACCGGCGGGGCAACACGATGAAACTCACAACCAAGGGCCGCTATGCGGTCACCGCAATGCTGGATCTTGCACTTCACCAGGATGAGGGCCCGATCACGCTTGCGGACATCTCACTGCGTCAGGGCATTTCGCTGTCCTACCTCGAACAATTGTTTGCACGTCTTCGAAAACAGGGATTAGTGGCGAGCGCCCGGGGGCCGGGAGGCGGCTATCGACTCGGCCACCCGGCGGAGTCCATCTCGGTGGCCCACGTCATTAATGCCGTGAAGGAGACGGTCGATGCCACCCGATGCGGCGGGACGGAAAACTGTCAAGGCGACCAACGTTGTCTGACCCATGATTTGTGGGATGACTTGAGCCGCGTGATCTATCGATTCTTAGACCGCACCACGTTGGGAGAGCTTGTGCAGCGCCGCAGAGTCCAAGAGGTCTCACAACGCCAGGATAAGGTCATCGTGTACCGACGCATGCACCAGAACGCAGGTGCATCATGAAGGTGACAACTTAACACGAAGGCACCGATTTATTTAGAGAAACTGAATATGAGCATCACCCTGACAGAAAGGGCAGCTCGCCACGTAAGCCGTTACCTCATTGAACACGGTAACGGGGCAGCTTTACGCCTTGCAGTAAGGACAACAGGATGTTCAGGCTATATGTACGTCGTCGATGCGGCTACTCAGATCAACGCGCAAGATCACGTGTTCGAGTCGTATGGAGTAAAGCTAATTGTCGATCCCGAAAGTCTCAGCCTCCTCGACGGGACTGAGCTCGACTATGTCCAAGAGGGATTTAACGAAGGGTTTAAATTCCACAATCCCAATGTCCGAGCCGTCTGCGGTTGCGGTGAGAGCTTCAGCGCGTAAGAGACGAATAGGGCCACTGGATTAAGGTAAACAAAACAAATGACTGACAGAGAAGGTCGGAATGAGTACACAGTCAAAAGAAGTTGAGGCGCTGGTCAAAAAGCTCTACCAGCACGGTTTCTACACCGACGTTGAAACTGACACGGTGCCCCCAGGCCTTAACGAAGGCATCATCCGCTTGATTTCGAAAAAGAAGAATGAACCAGAGTGGCTACTCGAGTGGCGCCTGAATGCCTTTCGCCACTGGTTAACTATGACAGAGCCGAATTGGGCACATGTTCATCACCCACCGATTGACTATCAGGGCATCTCTTATTATTCAGCGCCGAAGTCCGACAAGGCGCTCCCGAAAAGTTTGGATGAGGTAGACCCAAAACTGCTCGAGACCTATGAGAAGCTGGGGATCCCATTGCGGGAACAGGAGATGCTTGCCGGTGTTGCCGTTGATGCCGTGTTCGACAGCGTATCGGTGGCAACGACCTTTAAGGAAAAGCTGGCGGATGCCGGCGTCATCTTCTGCCCTTTCTCGGAGGCAGTTCAGGATCATCCGGAACTCGTGAAACAATATCTGGGTTCGGTCGTGCCGCCTAACGACAACTTCTTTGCCGCCCTTAATTCCGCCGTATTTACGGACGGATCATTTTGCTACATCCCGAAGGGTATTCGTTGTCCGCTAGAGCTATCGACTTACTTCCGCATTAACGCCGCCAATACGGGACAATTCGAACGCACCCTTATCATCGCTGATGCGGGCAGCTATGTCAGTTATCTTGAAGGCTGCACGGCGCCTATGCGCGATGAAAACCAGTTACATGCGGCGGTAGTGGAACTCATTGCGCTTGGTCGCGCCGAGATCAAATACTCGACGGTCCAGAACTGGTATCCCGGAGACGAACATGGCAAAGGCGGCATCTACAACTTCGTCACCAAGCGCGGCGAATGCCGGGGCAACAACTCAAAGATCTCCTGGACACAGATTGAAACAGGTTCGGCCATCACCTGGAAATATCCAGGCTGTGTACTCACAGGTGACAACTCAGTAGGTGAGTTCTACTCAGTGGCCGTGACCAACAACTACCAACAGGCCGATACGGGCAGCAAGATGATTCATATCGGCAAAAATACCCGAAGCACGATTATCTCGAAGGGCATCGCCGCCGGTAGAGGCCAAAACGCCTACCGCGGACTCGTTAAGGTCTTAGAGAGTGCAGACGGTGCCCGCAACTACACCCAGTGCGACTCCTTACTCATGGGCGATCGATGCGGCGCGCACACATTCCCTTACATGGAAGTGAAAAACTCCAGCGCGCAAATCGAACATGAGGCATCGACCTCCAAGATTGGTGAAGATCAACTCTTCTACTGCACACAGCGTGGTATTTCAGAAGAGGACGCCGTCAACATGATCGTAAATGGCTTCTGCAAGAAGGTCTTTAAGACGCTGCCCATGGAGTTTGCAGTAGAGGCACAAAAGCTTCTTGGTGTCAGTCTGGAGGGAGCCATCGGCTGAGCGGCCTATTGCAGGGTCGACCCGCTGGCACCCCCAACCGATTGATCAGCATGGACAGATCAAAGGAAACCTATGCTTAGCATTAAAAACTTACACGTAAAGGCCGACAACAAGACGATCTTACGGGGCATCAACCTCGAGGTTAAAGCCGGTGAGGTACACGCCATTATGGGTCCCAACGCCTCAGGCAAGAGCACATTGGCTCAAGTGCTGGCCGGGCGCGATAGCTTCGAGGTCACACAAGGCAGCGTGCGCTATCAGGGCAAGGATCTCATCAGCATGGCACCCGAGGAGCGTGCCCGCGAGGGCTTGTTTCTCGCCTTCCAGTATCCAGTGGAGATCCCTGGCGTAAACAACGTATATCTTCTCAAAGCCGCATTGAATGCCATCCGAAAACACCGGGGGCAAGCCGAGCTGGATGCTGTGGAATTCCTCGGCGTAGTCAAAGAAAAAATGAGTCTTCTGCAGATTAACGAAGATCTGCTTAACCGCGCGGTCAATGAGGGGTTCTCCGGCGGCGAGAAAAAACGCAACGAGATTTTCCAAGCCCTGGTTCTCGAACCAAAGCTTGCGATCCTTGATGAAACCGACTCGGGCCTCGATATCGACGCGTTGAAGATTGTTGCCGAAGGCGTTAACAGTCTGCGCAGCGACGATCGCGCAATCTTATTGGTAACTCACTACCAGCGTCTATTGAACTATGTAATACCAGACTACGTGCATGTCCTGTCAGATGGGCAGATCGTCAAGTCCGGCGACCGTGATCTTTCGCTGGAGTTGGAAAAGCGCGGTTATGACTGGGTTAAACAAGAGGTTGCCAACGCATGAACGCTGCTGCAGGGCCCGTTGAACGCTATCTAGCGGAATTTGCCCGGGTTAAGACAACACTCGCGGGAGCGGCCAATCCGCCTCTACAGCAGGCCCGCAAGTCGGCCTTGGCCCGGTTTGCCAAATCAGGTTTTCCAACGCGTCGCGATGAGAATTGGAAATACACCGACATACGCGCTATTGAGAAGCGCACATTCAAAACCGCCGAACCCTCGCACGACGGCATCGCACGAGACCGCATTGACGCTGTCCGCTTCAACGCACTTGAATGCCACGAACTGGTTTTCATCAATGGCCACTTTTCCAAGGCACTCTCGCGTAAACCTACACTACCCAAAGGCGTCATCGTAGACACCCTTGCCTCAGCGCTTGAGCATCGGGGCGGGGAACATTTAGAGCATCTTAGCCAATATGCAAACGATGGCGCGAACAGTTTTGCGGCCCTTAATACGGCCTTCATGGCGGATGGTGCGTACATTAACCTGTCGGCCAATGCCCGCGTAGATCACCCGATCCATCTTCTGTTTTTATCCACGGAGCAGGATGATGCGCTGATGAATCACCCGCGCAACCTGGTCATCCTCGGCGAACAGGCCGAGTTAACGGTAATTGAGAGTTACATTGGACTTGATGGCGCCAAGAACTTCACAAACACAGTGACCGAAGTTGCCCTCGGCAGAGGCGCCGTAATCGAACACTACAAACTCCAGCAGGAAGGCTTCATGAGCTATCACATCGGTAGCCTCCATATACGCCAATCCAGGGACAGCCGCGTTTACTCGCATTCCATCTCGCTGGGCGGGGCGATTGCGAGAAACGATATTCATACTGTCCTGGCTGAGGAAGGGGCAGAAGTCATTCTCCATGGCCTCTACATGGCCAGCAATCGGCAACACGTTGACAATCACACACGTATCGATCACATGAGCCCGCGCACCCAGAGCGTCGAACTCTATAAAGGCGTGCTGGACGGGCACGCACGAGGCGTATTCAACGGCAAAGTAGTGGTTCATGAAGGCGCCGTAAAAACGGATGCCCGGCAGTCAAACAACAATCTGCTCTTGTCTGACACCGCTGAAGTGGATACCAAGCCCGAACTCGAGATCTATGCCGATGACGTCAAGTGCAGCCACGGTGCCACTGTTGGCCAACTGGACAAGGATGCGCTGTACTACCTTCGCACGCGAGCGATCGATGAAGATGCCGCCAGTAGCCTTCTGACTTACGCGTTTGCTGGCGACGTGATCCACCATATTAAATTTGCGCCGATCCGTGCACGATTGGAGCAAGTAGTAATACGACGTTTACCGAACATGGATCGCATTCGAGATATTCTATGAGTCGCGCAATCGATAGCACCGCTGCGCGCCTGCGACAGGTCCCGCCAGCACTGGACGTCGAACGGCTGCGCGCGGAGTTCCCAATTCTAAAGCAGAAGGTTCATGGCAAACCACTCGTCTATCTGGACAACGCAGCAACCACACAGAAGCCGCAGTCTGTCATTGATGTACTGGGCCGTTACTATGGCGAGATAAACTCGAACATTCACCGAGGCATACATACCTTGAGCCAAAGGGCGACCCACGACTACGAGGAAGCCCGAGCCAAGGTACAGCGTTTCATCAGCGCACATTCATCTAAGGAAATCGTCTTCGTTCGCGGGACGACAGAGGCCATCAACCTCGTTGCGCAAAGCTACGCTCGGCCGAGGCTAAGATCAGGTGATGACATCATCATTTCCGAGATGGAACATCATTCCAACATCGTCCCTTGGCAACTATTGTGCGAGCAGACTGGCGCCATCCTCAAGGTGATCCCCATCAACGATGCCGGCGAGCTAATCATAGAAGAGTACAAAAATCTCCTCGGTGATCGGACGAAGATTGTCAATATCGCCCACGTTTCCAATGCGCTTGGGACCATCAACCCAATCAAGGCCATCATCGAAATCGCCCACGCCCATAATGTTCCCGTGCTGGTCGATGGTGCGCAGGGCGTGCCGCACTTGAGGGTGGACGTGCAGGATCTGGACTGCGACTTCTATGCCTTTTCTGGGCACAAGCTTTTTGGTCCGACGGGTGTCGGCGTACTCTTCGGTAAGGCGGCCCTGCTCGATGCGATGCCCCCCTATCAGGGTGGCGGCGACATGATCAAAGCGGTCACATTCAAGAAGACGATTTATAACGACCTGCCCTACAAATTCGAAGCGGGGACGCCCCACATTGCAGGGGTGATCGCGCTGGGTACAGCGATTGATTACGTTAGCGGAATCGGCCTAGACGCCATCGCGACCCACGAGCACGATCTATTGGACTACGCCATCAATGCAGCTACGGAGATACCGGGGCTTAGGCTGATCGGTACAGCTCGGCAAAAAACCAGCATCTTTTCTTTTGTAATGGACGGCATACATCCACATGATCTCGGGACGGTCTTAGACAACGAAGGGGTCGCAATCCGAACGGGGCATCACTGCGCTATGCCCGTAATGGAGCATTTTGGTGTTCCTGCTACGGCACGTGCGTCATTTGCCCTGTATAACACGCGTAGAGAAATTGATTACCTCATTGCCGGGATCAAAAAAGCCTGCCAGGTGCTCATGTGATGTTAGATATTACGGATCTGTACCAGGACATCATCGTCGATCACAACCGCAGCCCGCGCAATTTTGGCAAACTCGAAAATGCCACACGAGTCGCTGAAGGCTACAATCCACTATGCGGCGATCGACTCACGATTTATCTCAATCTGAATAGTGGCAACATCAAGGATGTTCGCTTCGAAGGTAGCGGATGTGCCATTTCAGTGGCGTCCGCTTCATTGATGACTGAACATCTGCAAGGCAAGACAATAGAAGAAGCCGAAACAATCTTCGAAAATTTTCACACCTTGCTGACGAAGGATCACGTACAGGCGAACATGGCCGTCCTTGGGAAACTTGCGGCACTTTCTGGTGTCAAGGAATACCCGGTACGGGTTAAATGCGCAACATTATGCTGGCACACTTTGCGCTCGGCCTTGGAGGGAAAAGAAACGGCCGTTTCCACAGAATAGGCGCCTAGTGTAGCATGGCGGGCGCTCGCATTAATCCCAACGGTAAGGCGGTTTTCCACATACCCAACTGATAGCGATGCACTACTACGACCCAATCATTTTAAAACGCGACTGTGACGCGGTTCTAATCCCGTCAGGTACAGCGGTCACCCTCAAGGAGGGGGCTAATGTATACATCACCCAATCCCTAGGCGATACCTTGACTGTCAACATCGAAGGCAACCTCGCTCGAATTGCAGGCAAAGATGCCGATGCGCTCGGCCTCGAACCGGTAGCCGACAAGCCCTCTCATGCTGACCTCCAAAGCGGCACTGCAGATGAATCCCTAATCTGGGAGCAGCTGAAGACCTGTTACGACCCTGAAATTCCGATCAACATTGTCGACCTCGGCCTGATATACGACTGCAGCGTCACACCCCTCCCCAATGGCGGTAACTGTGTGAATGTCAAGATGACCTTGACAGCTCCTGGGTGCGGCATGGGTGCCATTCTGCTTGAGGACGTGCGGCGCAAGATCGCAACGGTACCCAACGTCACCGAAGTGAACGCTGAACTCGTGTTCGACCCGCCCTGGAATCAGAGCATGATGTCGGAGGCAGCAAGGCTCGAAACAGGGCTCTATTGAGGGCCGAAGTCATGTCCGATTGGGTTGATGTCACCCCCGTCGAGCGCCTTCCGCACGGGGAGTCGCTTGTCGTGGACGTCAATGACGTCATGATCGCGGTCTTCAACATTGACGGTAACTATTTTGCGATAGAGGACATTTGTACGCATGACGGTGCACAACTGACAGGAGGCAAAATTGACGGTGATCAGATCGTCTGCCCCCGACACGGGGCGCGTTTTTCCATCAAGACCGGTGAGGCCTTGACGCCGCCTGCTTACGAGCCGGTCGCCACCTTTCCGGTCAGGGTCAATAAGGGGATAGTTCAGATTAAAGACGATCGATGGGACTGAGTTGCTCCTCCACCAACGATATTCAACAAGTAAACAGGCTCACTCCGGCACATGGGTTCGATTGGCACAATTGCAGAACAAGGACAACCCTACGCCGCTGCACCCCTGGACGTCCAGGGCACACTGCCAGTTCGCTCCAAAGCCGCTTGGCACTCTGCCTCTGTCGCGATAGAAGCGCCACCAATAGCCTTGACCATCATATTTTACCGCGTCGAAATCGCACATATAATTCGTCTCTTATGTCAATCTCTTTGGGCATTCAGAGGGGCATTCAGAGACCTTCGAATGGCGATTGAACGCACGCTTTCCATAATTAAGCCAGATGCTGTTGCAAGAAATTATATTGGCGAGATTTACGCCCGATTTGAGAAAAATGGGCTGCGCATCGTTGCTGCAAAAATGCTTCATCTAAGCCGTGACGAGGCGGAACGGTTGTATGCTATTCATCACGATCGTCCCTTTTACAACGAGCTGGTCGAATTCCTGACCTCCGGCCCCGTTATGGTGCAAGTTTTAGAAGGTGAAAACGCCATTGCCAAAAGCCGCCAGCTGATGGGTGCCACCATCCCAAAATATGCCGCACCGGGAACCATCCGCGCCGATTTTGCCAAGTCCGGCGACGAAGACGGAGTCCATGAAAATGCCGTTCATGGCTCAGATAATCCCGAGACCGCTAAGGCCGAGATCGCCTTCTTCTTCAAGCCCGACGAGATCTGCCCCAGGACACGGTGACCGTGAGCACACCCGCCAACCTCCTAGACCTTGACCGGCCATCCATGGAGGCCTTTTTCGAAGGATTAGGTCAAAAACGGTTTCGCGCTTCACAAGTTCTCAAATGGATCCACCAAATGGGTCTACATGAGTTTGACCAAATGACCAACCTCAGTAAGCCGTTGCGAGGGCAACTTAATACAATAGCCTATGTAAAAGCCCCGGACGTCGTAACAGAACAGATCTCAAATGACGGCACGCGGAAGTGGTTCCTAAGCTTCCCGGACGGTAACTGCATTGAGACAGTCTTTATCCCAGAAGATGATCGGGGCACCCTGTGCGTATCGTCGCAGGTCGGCTGTCCCCTTGACTGCAGCTTCTGCTCAACGGGGAAACAGGGTTTCAACCGGAACCTTAGCGTTGCCGAGATCATCGGCCAGCTTTGGCTCGCCAACCATGCACTCGGGCATTACCGAAACGCTAATAAAGAGCCGCGTATCGTTACCAATGTCGTTATGATGGGAATGGGGGAACCACTGCTCAATTTCGATAATGTCGTAAAGGCTATGAACCTCATGATGGATGATCTGGCGTACGGTCTATCTAAACGCCGTGTAACTCTGAGCACAGCGGGCGTCGTCCCTGCCATCGACCGTTTAAAAGAAGCAAGCTCGGTGAACCTTGCGGTCTCCTTACATGCAGCCAACGATCGCCTGCGCAACGAGCTGGTACCGCTTAACAGGAAATACCCGGTCCGAGATCTGATTGCGGCTTGCAAGCGTTATGCCGAGGGGCAAACTAGAGACGTCCTCACGTTCGAGTATGTCATGCTGGCAGATATCAATGACAGTCCAGCCCATGCCAGAGAACTCGCGCGCCTTCTTAATGGTTTTCCAGCCAAGGTCAATCTGATCCCCTTCAACAAGTTTCCACAAACCATATACAGGCGTTCCAGCCAAGAAACGATTGATCGATTCCGCGATATACTACTTGATGCCGGGCTCAGAACGATCACACGTAAGACGCGCGGAGAAGATATTGATGCAGCCTGTGGCCAACTGGTCGGTCGCGTAGTACCACGAGGGAAGAATCACCTTTTGCATAGAGTTACATTGGAGGCCGACGAATGAACCCACGTGCGCTCCTGGGACTATTGATATTGTGCATGTTACTCAGCGGCTGTGAAACCACGAAAGAGACTGACTCAGACCACAGCCCCGAACGGATCGCTGCTGCCAATGTCGAGCTCGGACTTGCCTACATGAGAGAAAACGAGAATGACGTTGCCTTGCAGAAATTTAACAGGGCCCTCAAAGCAGATCCGGATTATGTACCCGCCCACATCGCCATGGGGCTTTTGTATCAACGCCTCGGTGATAACAACCACGCAGAAAAATATTACAAACAGGCGCTTCGGCTAGCCCCTGACAATCCCCAGGCCCTGAATAGTTACGGGCAGTACCTCTGTCAGACCGGCAGAACGAGCGAGTCTGAGAAATATTTCCTCAAGGCCGCCGAAAACCGCTTTTATCAGGCACCAGAGGTGGCCTATACGAATGCGGGCATCTGCGCCCTACGCGAGGGCAATGTAGACAAGGGCGAACAGTATTTTCGATCCGCGCTCGAGTTCAATCCCAACGTAACGACAGCGCTTTTCCATATGGCGGACATCAGCTACAACAATCAAAGTTACTTGTCAGCTCGCGGTTACCTCCAGCGTTACCTTGAATTGTCCGATCAATCACCTCAGATCCTGTGGCTTGGTATTCGCATCGAGCGAGAGCTTGGCGACAAGGATGCCGTCGCAAGCTATTCGCTCGCGCTTAAGGCCAACTATCCGAATTCGAATGAAGCGCAGCTTTTGCGTGAGTCAGAAAGAAAATAAACATGCGGGACGAACCGAGGCATGATGGTACCACGGAGGCACAGAATGTTCGGCCCGGCGAGCAGCTTCGCCAGGCGAGACAACTGCAAAAGCTACCTCGCCAAGATATCGCCGATCGGCTCCACTTGGACCTTAACATCATCGCGGCCATTGAGGCCGACGACTACCAAAAACTACCTTCCCCAACCTATGTACGCGGATATCTGCGGAGCTATGCGCGGATCCTGTCGGTTCCTGCTGATGCGATCATAGCGGCGTACGACCATTTTGCTCCTGAGCCACCGGCACTCCGACCCGATGCTAGCCACCCCGAGCAGGCCAGGAGCAGCGACACTTCCGTCAAGGCCGTAACGTACTTCATCAGCCTGGCGCTCGCTATCCTGTTGCTTGCCTGGTGGCAGAGTCATTACGTGCGAACATCACCCTTAGAACCGGTCCAGGTGCCAGCCGAAGAAAAAATTCCTAACGGGGAGAAAGCGTCTTCGATGACAACGCCAGAGGGCACGTTATCCTACCCAATCGAGGTTGTTATCCACCCTGATACGATTTCGCCCGTAAACAGTGCCGTGGACAATGATGATCCGCAGACAGTTGTGGCCAGCGAGGTCGCGCTGTCCAACGATCGAGATGCTCGCCCTGCGGATGGCACAATCACTAAATCTGATACGTTTCACTCCGAACTCAAACCGACAGAAACCGACGAGGCTTTGCCCGAGTCGCAGAACTCTAAAGGCATCGAACCGACTAAAGGACCAGATACCTTGTTGATGCGCGTACTGCAGGACTCCTGGATCGAAGTATCCGATGGGATAGGCACGTCACTCTACTATCAATTGGCGAGACGGGGTGACACGATATTCCTACAAGGGACCTCTCCATTCAATGTGTTACTCGGATATGCGCCCGGTGTTACTGTCGAATACAACGGAGAATCCTTTGTGACCACACCCTTTACCCGAGCGAGCGTAGCCCATTTTACTCTAGGGGAACGCGCGGCCGACGAGTAGCTTTGCAGATCTGCAAATACCCTGCATACGAGAAGCGGATGTTGCCGCCTGGGGGTCTCCCGCACGCGAGCAGCAACCTCTGACATCGTTCAATCCACACATAAGATAATAAACGCCATTGGCCACGATAGATCCATAGATCCATAGATCCATGCTCATAGACAGCGGCGAAGTGCGGTCCCTGCGGAGCGAGGGGCGAGCACATTCGCTGAAAACTACACAAATAATAGGAGAGACACTTGCCTGATTCAGTTGATGCCATCCGCGGTATGAATGACGTTCTCCCCGACAAGACGCCACTTTGGCAGCGACTTGAACAGATCGCACGCACGATGCTCGAAAGCTATGGGTACGAGGAGATCCGTCTGCCCCTACTGGAAAAGACCGCACTTTTCGCCCGCTCCCTTGGCGAGTTCACAGATATTGTCCAAAAAGAAATGTATACCTTTGTCGATCGCAGTGGTGACAGCGTCACGTTGCGACCGGATGGTACCGCCAGCTGCGTTCGTGCCGCCCTTAAGGCCGGTTTATTCTACAAGCAGCCACGTCGGCTGTGGTACAAGGGACCAATGTTCAGGCACGAACGTCCGCAAAAAGGGCGCTATCGACAATTCCATCAGATTGGGGTCGAGGCCTTTGGCATGCCGGGCCCAGACATTGACGCGGAATTGATCCTAATGTCGGCGCGCACATTTCAGGCGCTTCAGCTGACCGAGCTCAAGTTGGAGATCAATTCACTAGGCACCTCAACATCACGAGCAGCCTATCGCGAGAGGCTAGTCGAGTATTTTTCGCGGCACTTAAGAGTGCTTGATGAGGACAGCCAACGACGCCTTAAGAGCAACCCACTCCGCATACTCGATAGCAAGGATCCAACAATGCAGCGTGTGATCGCTGGGGCACCCACTATTCACAGTTATTTGGACCACGAGTCAGCCGAGCATTTCGAGGGGCTCCGTCTGCTGTTGGATGAGGCGGCTATCGCTTACACGGTCAATTCGCGCTTAGTGCGCGGATTGGACTACTACAACAGGACGGTATTTGAATGGGTTACCAAGAACCTAGGGTCGCAAGGGACCGTCTGCGCAGGTGGGCGTTATGATGGGCTCGTTGAACATTTTGGTGGTAAGGCAACCCCGGCAGTTGGATATGCCATGGGAATCGAACGGTTGGTTGCCTTGATCGAGGATAAGCATTCCGGGCAATTCCGCAGCCAAACCCCGCATGCCTATGTCATCTCCGTGAGGAACGGCGCTATAAATCCTGGCCTACAACTGGCGGAGTGGTTGCGAGACATCTTACCCGGATTGAGACTCCTCACCGACTGTGTCGGCGGCAGTTTCAAGAACCAGTTTCAACGAGCCGACAAGTCGCGCGCTGTGCTGGCGTTGGTGCTTGGTGAAGAAGAGATCGCGGGCTCCACCGTGAGCATCAAGCACCTTCGTAAGGACAAGCCACAGGTCACCCTCACCCGAAGTGAGCTTGTCAATTACCTAAGGCAAGAACTAGGCGAAACGCACTTCCCCTCAGGTCTGCCGCTATAGCGTGCGAGTTCGCTGTTGGCCCCTTGCAGCAAAGCGTACGAGGGCCGCGGTATAATAGCCTGCTTACGCTCCCATACTGTGCTAAGTGACACGTCACTACCTGTAAACGAGACTCGATCAAGGAGAGCAGAGTGGAGATCTACACCACCGAAGCGGAACAAGTTGAGGCGCTAATAAAATGGTGGCGAGACAACGGCAAGGCCGTCATCGCCGGCATTGTCATTGGGCTGGGGGCAATATTCGGCTGGCGGGAATGGCAAGCACACCTTACAGCAGAAGCCATAAAAGCCTCTGGCAGTTTCCAGGAAATGGCGACAAAGGCAAAGCTTGGAGAAACCAAGAGTGCCCAGGAGCTGGGCGAATCGCTTATCAACCAGTCTGAGGATAGCGCGTACGCAACGTTCGCAGCCCTAACTCTGGCAAGGTTCGCCGCAGCAGATAACCGGATAGCGGATGCTAAAGGATACCTTGAGTGGATCCTCGATCAATCCGATCAGGCGGAATTCAAGCACATTGCCCGACTGCGTCTTGCCCGGTTGATGCTGGCCGAGGGGGATATCGCGGAGGCTGAGGCGGCAATTGATGGCGTCGATGCCGGCGAATTTCGTGGAGCTTATGAAGAGATACGGGGTGATATCCTTCTCGCACAGGGTAAACCACAGGAGGCCCGTAGCGCCTATTTACAGGCGCTCAATGGCACGAATCCCACAGCCAGTGACCGTTCCATTCTGCAGTTGAAACTCGATGACCTCGGACAATCCTCTACACAAGCAACCGACGAACAATGATGCCAAGATTGTTGTTGATGCTATGCCTCTTCCCAATAAGCGGCTGTGGTTTTAACACCTACGTTACAAACTACTTTGGCGGCGAGGACAACGCTGACCCACCGACACCGCTCGAAGAGTTCGACGCCACGCTCCAGGTAGTAACGCTTTGGACGAAACAAGCGGGAAAAGGGGAGGGTGAGCGATATCTCCGGCTAACACCCGCGGCGACACCCGAACGCATTTATACCGCGGATCCGCGCGGGGAAGTCAGCGCCTTCGACACATCCAACGGTCAGCTCCTATGGCAGGTGGACACCGACGAGCAAATATCGGGCGGCCCGGGAATAAGTGAAGGACTTGTGTTGGTCGGCACGAGCGAGGGACAGGTGCTGGCTGTCGCGGAGGAGGAAAAAAAAGTGCAATGGGAAACACACGTCTCCAGCGAGGTACTGGCTCCGCCACTGATTGCAGATAATGTTGCCCTCATCCGCACCGTGGACGGGAAAATCTTTGCTCTCAATGCGAGGAGTGGAGAGCAGCTATGGGTTTATGAGCGTACCGTACCAGCCCTCACACTGCGTGGGACTGGTGGTCCGGTCGTCGCGGGTGACATGGTGATTTGCGGCTTTGCCAGCGGCAGATTGGTCGCGCTCGAGCTCAGTGCCGGAAAGCCGATCTGGGAGACGCCAGTGGCAATTCCTTCCGGGCGATCAGAACTCGAACGCATGGTCGATATCGACACGACTCCATATGTCGTTGACGGAACTGTGTATGTTGCGACCATTCACGGGCGCATCGCCGCCATCGATCAAGCGAGTGGGCGCATGATTTGGAACCGAGATATGTCCTCCTACGCCGGCGTCGACGTTGACGAACGCAACGTCTACGTCACTGATGATCAAAGTCATATCTGGGCGTTGGACCGCTCCACCGGTACGTCACGATGGAAACAGGAAAAACTGCATGCCCGCGCCGCCACCGCGCCAGCCAGCATCGGCGATTTCATTGTAGTCGGAGATCTTGAGGGCTACCTGCACTGGATGCACAAGGACGATGGACGGTTTGTCGCCCGCGTGCGTGCGGCAGATGACGGTATCATCGCACCACCCATCGTCATCAATAACGTCTTATACGCCTATACGACAGGCGGTATGCTCGGTGCTTACACTTACCAGTAAGGCACGCTCCAAGGGACAATAGTGAAACACATAATCGCCATTGTCGGACGACCCAACGTCGGCAAGTCCACTCTCTTCAATCGGCTCACCGGTAGTCGCGATGCCCTTGTCGCGCCCGAACCCGGCCTGACGCGGGACCGACAGTTTGGGCGAGGCCATTTTGGGGATCGCTCTTTCCTCGTCGTGGACACCGGCGGTTTCACAGAAGGGGACGAAAGCGGAGAGTCAATAGCTGGATTGATAGCACGCCAGACGCTACAAGCCGTCCGGGAGGCGGATGTGACGCTACTGCTTGTGGATGGGCGTGCAGGCCTGACGGTGACCGACGAAGTCATCGCACGCCAATTGCGTCCCCTTGGGAGACCCGTGCAACTGGTCGTCAACAAGGCGGAGGGATTAGAGGAGGATGTGGCGAGCGCCGAATTTCATGCGCTCGGATTTAGACGACCACACGCCATCTCCGCCCGATACGGTCACCGCATCCATCATCTCATGGAAACCGTTCTTTCCATGCTCCCCGAAAGCGTTGCCACTGGCGAGAGTGACGAAGACAGTGTGGGAGAGTCACTGCGGATCACCGTCGTGGGCCGACCCAACGTGGGCAAATCGACGCTCATTAACCGAATACTTGGGGAAGAACGGGTACTAACCCATAAGGATCCCGGCACAACGCGCGACAGTATCGCCATTCCCTTTGAGCGCAAGGGTAAACACTATACGTTCATTGACACAGCCGGCATACGCCGGCGCGCTCGCGTCAAAGACGTTATCGAGAAGTTCAGTATCATCAAATCATTGCAGGCTATCGACACAAGTCATGTCGTCATCATCGTGTTGGATGCCATCGCAGGGATTGCCGTCCAGGATACAAAATTACTCGGGCTTGTATTAGATAGTGGCAAATCGCTTGTAATCGCCGTCAACAAATGGGACAACTTGGGTCGGGCTAAGAAGAACGAGATGCGTGATGAGATCAAGCGCAAGCTGCATTTCATCGAATTTGCCCCTGTGCACTATATTTCTGCTTTGAAGGGCATTGGGATTGGCAAACTCTTCGCTGCCATCGATAGAGCGGGTAGCTCGACGTTCACACAGATCTCAACAGCGAAGTTAACTCGTCTCGTCCACAAGGCCGTAGAGTCTCACCCACCGCCTTTGGTGCGTGGCCGGCGCGTGAAATTGAGGTACGCACATCTGGGGGGCCACAACCCGTTGCGTGTAATCGTCCACGGAAACCAAACCGAACACGTTCCCGAGCCCTATCGCCGCTATCTAGAAAATACCCTGCGCGAAGCGCTGGGGTTCGAGGGGACCCCCGTGCAGGTGGAATTCAGGCGGGGGGAAAATCCATTTGATAAGGGTCCGGGCTAACAGACGGGAAGTTAGGGGATAAGGGCGCCCTGGTTAAACTGCTCTTGGAGCAGGCTCAGGATATGCCCCGCTGCCGCACTCGCATCCCAGTCGCCGTCCTTGTCGAGCACCACCATCTCCGTCTTGTCACCCACACCGGTCAGACTAAGCACGTATTTTGCGCCAGCAGGGGACTGGTCGTCGTCCTTCCAGAAACTAAGCGCAGACAGAATGCCGCCTTTGTTCTCCTCGGCAGCGGCCTTTGGCGCCTGCACAGTATCGTTATAGCGAACATAGTAGACGCCCCGGAGACGATCCTTGTCGTCAATGGTAAGGCCCGCTTTGTCGAGGGCGACCTCCGTGTGTGGCCACGCGTTTGAGAACTCTTCACGCACCGTCAAATAAACCTTTCCATCCCCAACACTCACCAGCTCGGCGAGCTTAATTGGTACGGGCGCGGCCACCGGCTCCGCACCCATGGAATGAGGTGACTGCGCCGCCGCGCCAGTCGCCACCGCCATTGTCTCTGGTGCCGTGGTACCGCCACCAAAGTACGCCTTTAATTCTGCAACCGCCTGTTTCTCCAAATCAACCCCATCGACTCGCTCCTGCCACGTGAGCGTTCCGTTGCTCGAGACCTGGACTTCACCCTCGTGCGAGACCAAGAGCGCCGTAGTGCCGGGCTGGGCACCGGGTTCCGCAAAAACCTTATATTTATCCCGCAGCATCGTACCCGCATTGGTGCGCTTCTCTACCCAATTGGTCTCCAACACGCCAAGCTCCACATCGTCTAGATCGAGAACATAGTTTTGTTTCACCCAGAATTCGCTAAGCCGCGGCCAGATGTCAGCTTGCTCCCCCTTAACAACGAGCCATTGTTCATCAGGGAGCGATTCAAGCGCAATGGCAGAGGCAGGGGATGCCCCCGCTACACCCTCTGCACCCCCCTGCTTGGCGCGGGCTCGGGACTCCTTCTGCTCCTCATACTGCGAAAGCGTCGTTGTTCCTTTTGGGAGTCCGCCCGGAATAGCCATCGTATCCTGAATCGACTCTGCAGAGAGGTCCGGAGGGATCTCAAGGTCATCGAGCGTCTCCGCCTTCCGGTACTCCTTTCGCCGATCAGGCGCGACGGCGTCCAAGGTTGGAAAATACTGACAGCCCACCAGGACAAGCGTGAGTAGCCATACCATCCCGTGCGGTTTACAACACATCACTCAATGCCAGCGAAGATACAGGGATCTCGGCCTGTTTCATCGCCCTCCTCAGCGTGTCGTGGAACGGTTCCGCTAGCCATGTCAAGGGCAATCGGATCGCCTCATCGATAAGCCCCATCTGGTGCAGGCACCATTTAACTGGGATGGGGTTGGATTCGACGAACAAGGCCTTGTGTAATCCCTCCAGTTTTCGATTAATAGCCTCTGCCGACCGGTCACCGGCAATGGCCCGCACGGACATCTCATGCATCACCCTCGGGGCCACATTGGCCGTCACAGAAATCACCCCCCTGCCTCCACGGAGCATGAATTCCATCGCGGTCGCGTCGTCTCCACTGAATAGGAGGAATTCATCACCGCAAAGTTCCCTTAGTCTAGCCACTCTGCCAAGATCCCCTGTGGCTTCCTTAATGCCAATCACGTTGCCAATCTTTGCCAGACGCCCGACCGTCTCGGGCAGCATGTCGCAGGCCGTCCTGCCCGGAACGTTATATACGATCTGTGGGATCGCGACGGCCTCGGCCACCGCTCTATGATGCAAATAGAGGCCCTCCTGGGTAGGCTTGTTGTAATACGGGGTGACCAAAAGGCAGGCATCCGCACCAGAGTCTTTCGCACACTGGGTCAGTCTGATGGCCTCTGTTGTAGAATTTGCCCCGGTACCCGCGATGACCGGCACCCGACCCGCGACCTGTTCCACAACGATGCGGATAACCTCACAATGTTCCTGTTCGCTCAGTGTCGCCGATTCGCCAGTGGTCCCGACAGCGACGATGCCATCGCTCCCCTGCGCAACGTGAAACTCCACCAAGTCCCTAAGGCACGTGTTGTCAATGGGCGCATCGTGCGCCACACCGCCCCGCATCGGTGTGACAAGGGCGACCATGCTGCCCCGAAGCCCTCGAAACATTGGATCAGGTTAATACATCGGATCGAAACCTTTTATACTACTGGCCTCGCATCAATATGACAAGAACAGCCCTGAGTTCGCCGAGACCGTAACTCAATAAACTCCCAAGTTTTCCGCGTCAAATGCGTGCGATATAAACACGCTTGCGGGCGCCGCCGGAATCAATGCACAATGACTCACATGCCCCCCGGTCGCCAGCAAATCAGCGATCCCTGATGCAGAACTATCTGGTCATCGCCTCGCTTGGCCAAAACCAATCGGGTATTGTTGACCAATTTTCCAAAGCCATAAGGGACTGCGGCTGCAATATCGCGGATAGCCGAATGACGGTGCTGGGCGGTGAGTTTGCGATCATCCTAATGGTATCGGGTACGTGGGATGCGATTGCAAAGATCGAGGACATGGTCCCACGTCTTGAGGAGAGACTTAACTTACGGATCACCGCAAGGCGCACTGAACCTCCCAAACTGGAAGCGACCTTTCTGCCATACGCAGTAGACGTCGTGTCGATGGATCATCCCGGTATCGTTAATGATATAGCCCACTTTTTCGCATCACGAAATATCAACATTCAGGACATGTACACAAATAGCTACCATGCGGAACATACGGGCACCCCCATGTTTTCATTGCACATGACAATCAATATACCTAGTAGCCAGTCCATCGCGGCGTTGCGTGGAGAGTTTATGGAACTTTGCGACCATCTTAATCTCGATGCGATCATCGAACCCGTCAAGTGAGTTTCCAACATTGATGTTGTTGTCGACAAATTAACGGCCGTCATGACTCGAGCTAAAGTAGGGATGCCCGCCCCCAACTTTGAATTGCCCGCCACAGGTGGCAAAAAGGTCTCGCTTTCCGAACTTAGAGGAAACAAGGTGGTCCTTTATTTCTATCCAAAGGACAATACTCCGGGTTGCACACGCGAAGGCCAAGGATTCCGCGACCACATCGCTGAATTCGCCGCCCATAACATTGTGATCCTGGGGGTTTCACGAGATGGAATCCGATCCCATGAAGGCTTCAAAAGTAAACAGTGTTTCCCATTTGATCTGTTGTCCGATGAAGATGAAGTGCTGTGTCGACAGTACAACGTCATCAAAGAGAAAAGTATGTACGGTAGAAAGGTCATGGGCATAGAACGAAGCACATTCTTGATCGACGAAAAAGGTATACTACGGAAGGAATGGCGCAAGGTTAAGGTCGACGGACACACCGCAGAGGTACTCGACGCCATAAAATCTTTATGAATCGCCGCGATCCTGACTTACGCTCATGGCCACGAAAAAACAGCGCTTCCTGTTCGTCCTAGATACGAACGTACTGATGCACGATCCCGGAGCGATCTTCCGGTTTAAAGAACATGATCTATATATCCCGATGGTCGTACTTGAGGAGCTCGATGCTGCCAAAAAGGGATCATCGGAGGTGGCCCGCAATGTGCGCCAAGTCAGCCGAGTCTTGGATGAACTCATTGGGGGTGCGGACAGACGCGCTATTGAACAGGGTCTGAAGCTACCCGGCCCGGAGCATGGGCGTGGTGATTCACCGCCATCTGGACGCCTATTTCTCCAGACTCGCACACTGACCGAAGACCTGCCTGCCCATTTGCCCGGCAGTAATCCGGATAGCTCCATCCTCAACGCGGCCTTAGCCCTACAAAGGTTACACAAAAACAAGACCACCACGCTGATATCCAAAGACATCAACCTGCGTATTAAAGCGCGCGTACTGGGGATCCCCGCTGAAGATTATTACAACGATAAGGTCTTGGACGATGTGAGCCTACTTTATACTGGCTTGGCGAAACTCGGAACTGACGTTAAAAAGCCTTCAGCACTCATCGGTTCATCTGGACTAAGAGGCGAACGTCCTTGCTATGTCCTCCCCAATCCTTCAGCTGGCGCATTCAATCCGTACCAGTGTCTGTACACCGATGCCGGTGACGGGTTTGAAGGGATCGTCTGCCGTATAGACGGCGACCAAGCGATCATTGAGCGCACCATCGACTATCGCAGCGCATCGAACGCCGTCTGGGGCATCACGGCACGTAACCTCGAGCAGAATTTTGCCCTCAATCTCTTAATGGCAGAGGATATTGATTTTGTGACGCTGCTCGGGCCGGCGGGCACCGGCAAGACACTGCTCGCGCTCGCAGCCGGTCTGGTGCAAACGCTCGAACACAAGCGCTTTAGGGAAATCGTTATGACTCGCATTACCGTTCCGGTTGGCGAAGACATCGGATTTCTGCCAGGGACCGAAGAAGAAAAAATGACGCCCTGGATGGGCGCGCTACTCGATAACCTTGAGGTCCTCACCAACTCGGAAATAGGCGGTGACTGGGGACGTGCAGCAACGACACATTTATTAAAGAATCGAATAAAGTTGCGTTCGCTAAACCTGATGCGCGGACGCACATTTCTCAACCGATACGTCATTATCGACGAAGCGCAAAACCTCACATCTAAGCAGATGAAAACGCTCATCACCCGTGCGGGGCCAGGCACTAAAGTCGTGTGCCTCGGAAATATCGAGCAGATTGATACACCCTATTTGACCGAAACAACGTCTGGACTAACTTACGTCGTCGACCGATTCAGGCATTGGGAACACAGCGGGCACATCACTCTGCGCCGCGGCGAGCGCTCGAGACTCGCAGATTTTGCAAGCGACGCGCTTTGACGGTAGCCCCTCACGTCGTCCGCTTTAGATGCCTGCCTTCACAGAGCCCGCATGCGATGGCCTTGTTAGGCCTCTTCATGCGCAACATGCCAAAACCAACATGATGCGTTCCATGAACGATACAGGAATAGGCCTCACAAAGGCTAACAAAAGGTCATTTCCCAACGCTCCGCCCGCTCGTCAAACTCAACGGAGGGCATAAGCGTCCGTTTAGCTACACGGGCTTTTTGTCGGCCCATAAAAAAGCTTACACTTATCTCAAGGCAAACGCTTCCCCCGGCCTGATAGGTAACAACGCCAATGCTACCAGCAAAAATGGGCTCAGCCATCGACTACACTGCCCTCGCAAGGCAGATCAGGCAATGGGGCACACAGCTTGGCTTTCAGCAGGTCGGGATCAGCGATAGCGAACTGAAAGAACAGGAAGTTCACCTCCTTAATTGGCTAAACAAAGGAATGCACGGCGAGATGGCCTATATGAAGCATCACGGTACAAGGCGGAGCCGGCCCAACGATCTCATCCCTGGCACGATTCGCGTCATTTCCGTCCGCATGGACTACCTTCCACCCGATGCCAAACATCCGAATCAAGTACTGCACGATCCGACTCTTGCCTACGTGTCCCGTTATGCCTTGGGGAGGGACTACCACAAGGTCGTAAAAAAACGCTTGCAGAAGCTCGCCCAAAAGATTGAGGCCGTGGTCGGGCCGTTTGGCTACCGTGCCTTCGTCGATAGCGCTCCGGTTCTTGAAAAGGCTCTTGCACAAAAAGCTGGCCTCGGCTGGATCGGCAAACATACTAACCTCATCAACCGCAGAGCTGGTTCATGGTTTTTCTTAGGAGAACTGTATACCGATCTTCCGCTCTCCGCTGATGCAGCGAACGACGAGAACCTTTGTGGAACTTGTACAGCCTGTATCGATATCTGTCCGACGAAAGCCATTATCGGTCCATACCAACTCGACGCGCGCCGCTGCATTTCGTATCTGACAATCGAATTAAGGGGTAGCATACCAATTGAGTATCGTCCTCTTATCGGTAATCGAATATTTGGCTGTGATGACTGCCAGCTCGTGTGTCCTTGGAACCGCTTTGCCCAAAATACGGAAGAGGGCGATTTCAGAACACGCAGCGGATTGGATGCGCCAGCGCTGATAGACTTATTTGCATGGACAGAAATCGAGTTTCTGAAACGGACGGAAGGATCCGCCATACGACGGATCAGTTATGAGATGTGGCTGCGCAATATTGCGGTCGCCCTAGGTAATGCGCCTAGCTCGCCCCAAGTAGTCGGTGCTCTGAAGAAGAAGCAAGCACACGCCTCCGAGTTAGTACGAGAGCATGTAACCTGGGCCTTAGAGCAGCATCGGTGTAATGGATAAGCGGATAAAATGCTTGCCAAGCCAATAACCCCGTGATCGTCAGTTGCGGATTGCCGAGTGCCGCCAGCCTAGACACACCGTCCTTACGTCGCCCCTCAACGGGCCATCACAGATACCGGCCTGTACTCCCTAGGATTGATACCAACAGGCCGAGTGTCAGATTGACGGCGACGATTAGCCGGATCTGACCGAGCTGACGGCCGGCCTCCTTGAGATCGGCATTGGCAAGCGCTTTCTCCAATCGCCGATAAGGTGCAAAAAACAAATGGAAAAACAATAATACCATCAAGATACCGAAACCCATCATGAGCTGGATTGTCAGCGGCCAGTTCGAAATGCCGTTGAATAGCTTGAACGCCATCCAGAACCCTGTGGTAGGCAAAAGGATAACGGCTAGCCATACCCAATGGAAAAATCGTCCTAAGACTTGAGACCACAATGGCAAACGCTGGGGCACCTCCAATAAGGAGCCGGCGATTGGTCGTAGACAAACATAGGCGAAGAACATGCCGCCTACCCAAACGATTGCGGATAGAATATGAAGAGCAATTGCGAGGCGCATAGGAAGGTTCACCTCAAAGATCTGGGACTGTGCATTTTGCTCCACTCAAGTGCAACATCAATAGGGGTAGCTTCATCAAAAACCGTCGCCTTTCAATTTTTCCGCGTCTTCTTGGCAGTGCCTGGGGCAAGGGCCAGAGTGGCCATAGAAGGCTTAATACGGTAGAGTTGCGCTCTTTAATTTCGGTCAGTAAAACGCCCCCTGGGAATCACAATGCCTGAATACTTGATCGCTCCGTCCATCCTATCTGCGGATCTCGCGCGCATCGGTGAGGAGGCAAGGCGCGTTATCGAGGCAGGTGCAGACCTTATACATGTCGATGTGATGGATAACCACTATGTGCCTAATCTCACGTTCGGCCCGGTGATCTGTGAGTCCCTTAGAAACTTTGGGATCACCGCTCCGATCGATACCCACCTCATGATTAAGCCGGTAGACCGCATTGTTCCAGACTTCGCCAAGGCCGGGGCGAGCTACATTACGTTTCATCCCGAAGCCAGTGAACACATTGACCGCACGCTGCAACTGATAGTCGACTGCGGTTGCAAGTCTGGGCTGGTGTTTAACCCGGGGACACCGCTCGATTACCTCAAGTACGTAATCGATAAAGTCGACATAGTCTTGCTTATGTCCGTCAATCCTGGTTTCGGCGGCCAGCGTTTTATCCCGAGCGTCCTCGCAAAGTTAAATGAGGCTCGCCGTATGATCAATGGCAGCGGCCGTAGCATTCGACTTGAAATTGACGGTGGCGTTAAAGTCGAGAACATCCGCGAAATCGCTGAGGCCGGAGCGGACACCTTTGTTGCGGGTTCCGCAATCTTTGGGAGTCATGATTATAAGGCGGTTATAAGCGCAATGCGCCGTGAGCTTTCGAAGTTAGGGAAATAGCCACAAGGTCATTACATGATGCCCGACCTCACACTGCCTTAATTTGGTGCGCGAGCTATAGCTATTCTCGAAATCCAATGTATCTTAGCAAGCCCGAAATGGTTCTCCTCGACCTAGATGGTACGCTCGTCGACAGCGTGCCGGACCTTGCCTATTGCGTCGATAGCATGCTTAAAGAGGTTGATCTTCCGCCACGCAATATCGCCAAGGTTCGCCAGTGGATGGGTCGTGGTTTGGAGCGCCTAGTGAAGCGGGCGCTCGTCGATGGAGGGCAGCTAGAGCCGGATAACGCGCCGTTCGACAAGGCCTTCCCCATACTACTCAAGCTTTATGCACAAAATACCTGCGAGCGGAGCCGGCTTTATCCGGGGGCTCGGGAGGGCCTCGCCTACCTTAGGCGATCAGCCTATAAAGTCAGCTGCGTAACCAATAAACTTACTCGGTTCACCAAGCCATTGCTCCAATCGCTCGGTATTTATCATGACTTTTCCATCGTGATCTGTGGTGACATTCTAGCGAAGAAGAAGCCGGATCCGATGCCCCTCCTGCATGCCGCCGAGTTTTTTGGCGTTGAACCGGGAAACGCGCTCATGGTGGGTGACACCGTGAATGACATCCGGGCAGCCCGCGCCGTAGGATTTCAAATCTTGTGTGTGACATACGGCTACAATCAAGGGGGAAACATCCACGATGCGCGACCGGATGCGACCGTGGATCCGCTCGCCAAGTTACCATCGTTGATCTAGCCAATGAAGTGCTCCCCCGTCACACCGCAGGAATTTCAGGCCTACAATGACCAGGGATATAACCGCATCCCGGTCATGCGCCAGGTCCTTGCAGATCTGGACACGCCATTAAGCGCTTACCTCAAACTCGCGATAGGCCCCTATTCCTATCTGTTCGAGTCAGTCCAGGGCGGTGAAAAGTGGGGCCGCTATTCCATTATCGGCCTGCCAGCCAAGACGATCGTGCGTGTTGTCGGCAATGAAATCACCCTCGAGCAGGGCGGTCACGTCATCGAGCGCACGGGTGCACAGGACCCATTAGAGTGGATCAAGGCATTTCTCGAGCGATTTCGTGTTGCGGACGTACCCGGTCTTCCCCGTATGACGGGTGGTCTGGTGGGATACTTCGGCTACGATACGGTACGCTATATCGAGCCTCGGCTTGCCAGCATACGCAAGGATGATCCACTCGGCTGTGCAGATATCTTATTATTGGTCTCTGACGAGGTGGTCGTCTTCGACAATCTCAGCGGCAAACTTTATATCATCGCACACGCCAATCCTGAAGATAGTTCTGCCTTTGATGAGGTGCACCATCGTCTCGACACACTGGTCGAGCAACTGACTCAAGCGCCTGCATCGGATCCCACGACGCCCTCCTCCCGTTCAGTTCAGGAAGATGACTTCATCTCAGGTTTTACCCGGGAAAAGTTTGAGAATGCCGTGAGGAGCATCAAGCACTACATCGTCGAGGGCGATGTCATGCAGACTGTCCTGTCACAACGACTATCGATCCCATTTGCAGCACCACCTATCAATCTTTACCGCGCCCTGCGCTGTTTAAATCCGTCTCCTTATCTCTATTACTTGGATCTCGATGATTTTCATATCGTTGGATCCTCACCCGAAATCCTCGTGCGACTGGAAGACGGGCTTGTGACCGTACGCCCCATTGCAGGGACCCGGCCCCGCGGACAGAATGAAGACGAAGATCAAGTGCTGCAACGCGAGTTGCTCAGTGATCCGAAAGAACTTGCCGAACACCTCATGTTGATTGACCTCGGTCGCAATGACGTTGGACGCGTAGCCCAGTTAGGTTCTGTTCGCGTAACCGAGCAGATGATCATTGAGTACTATTCTCATGTGATGCACATAGTGTCGAACGTCACAGGCAAATTGATGCCCGGCAAAACAGCGATTGATGTGCTACGCGCTACATTTCCTGCGGGAACGGTCTCCGGTGCTCCAAAGATCCGGGCGATGGAAATCATTGATAGGCTCGAACCAGTGAAGCGCGGGGTCTACGCCGGCGCTGTGGGATACCTTTCCTGGGGCGGCAATATGGACACGGCGATTGCCATACGCACAGCCCTGATTAAAGAGGATACCCTGCATATCCAGGTCGGTGCGGGGATCGTCGCCGATTCGGTCCCCAGCCGGGAGTGGGAAGAGACGATGAATAAAGGTCGCGCCATCTTTCGTGCCGTATCCATGGCCGAGCGAGGGCTAAATGATCATTAAAACTGTAGGGAGCATTGAGGCTTGGCAACGGAGGTAAACAGGTTTCGATATGTTACTCATGATAGACAACTACGACTCCTTTACCTACAACCTCGTTCAATATTTTGGTGAGCTTGGCTCAGACGTTCGAGTCTACCGAAACGACGAGATCACGTTAGCTGAGATCGAGGGGCTCGCACCCGAGCATATTGTTATTTCGCCGGGGCCATGTACACCAAATGAAGCGGGAATATCCATCGACGTTATCAAGCGCTTTAGCGGCGACGTGCCCATACTCGGCGTTTGCCTTGGTCATCAGAGCATCGGTCAGGCTTTTGGCGGCCGCATCGTGCACGCAAATCAGATCATGCATGGCAAGACGTCGATGATTAGGCACAAAGGTGGTGACGTTTTCAATGGGATTGAAAATCCCTTCGTCGCCACGCGCTATCATTCCCTCGTCGTAGAAAAAGACACGCTCCCAGACTGCCTCGAAGTGACTGCATGGACTGAGACTCAGGACGGTGAGATTGATGAAATCATGGGGCTGCGGCACCGAGATTGCGTTGTTATTGGTGTGCAGTTTCACCCCGAGTCGATCCTTACTAGCCATGGCCATGATCTGCTCAGGAACTTCTTGGCAATAAAATGATGATGAACGCGCCGCGGGCGGCAGACACCTTCAGCACGCCGTAGGCAATGGCGTAAGACGCCGATCTCACTGATAAGCCAACTCACGTTCACCTTAAAGCAAACCTGCGAGCGGTTAATATTGGATATTCAGACAGCCATTCGCCACGTGACGAACGGGCGCCATCTGACATCAGATGAAATGACCGCCGTCATGAATGCCATCATGAATGGCAAGGTAACGCCCGCACAAATTGGTGCTTTCCTCGTTGGATTGCGCATGAAGGGGGAAACCGTAATCGAGATCGCCGCTGCGGCCCGCGTGATGCGGCAACTCGCATTGAAGATAAACGTCTCTAAACAGCACCTGGTCGATACATGCGGAACCGGCGGTGATGGCGTAAGCACGTTCAATATCTCCACCACCGCTGCATTGGTCGCCGCGGCGGCAGGGGCTCGAGTAGCAAAGCACGGTAATCGTTCTGTTTCGAGCCGCTGCGGTAGTGCCGATGTGCTGGAGGCCGTTGGCGTGAAACTCGACCTCACCCCCGCACAAACGGCAAGGTGTATCGAAACTGTTGGAGTCGGGTTTATGTTCGCGCCCTTGCACCATAGTGCAATGAAACATGCGGTTGGGCCACGCCGCGAATTGGGAATACGCACGATCTTCAATCTTTTGGGGCCCTTGACCAATCCGGCTGGCGCACCGAATCAGGTGCTCGGCGTGTTCAGTAAGGAATGGCTAGGTCCACTCGCGCATGTACTTAAGGATCTGGGAGGTAACCATGTGATGGTCGTGCACGCTGACGATGGAATGGACGAGATCAGCATATCGGCGCCGACAACCATTGCAGAACTGATAGACAACACAATTAAAATCTACAACATTACCCCGGAAGAATTCGGGTTTAAACGCTCAAAAACAGACTCGCTTATAGTCAATAGTATTGAACAGAGTCTGGCGATTATGCGGTCCGTCCTTGACAACAACCCGGGCGCCACTCAGGATATCGTCGCCCTTAACGCCGGCGCAGCGATCTACACGGCCGGGTTATGTGGAGATCTCCCCGCGGCTGTCGAAAAGGCCCAGGTAGCGATTGCGAGCGGTGCCGCACGGGAAAAGCTCCATGCCCTGATCCGATTTACCAACAACATCTAATAACCAGGACAAATAGCACCTATCAACACCAGCGGATCTTCTTCGACCCGCCCTCAGCAATGGCCACCACCTCAAATTTCCTTGCAGAAATCGTTCAACACAAGCGAGATCACATCACCGATCAAATGGCGCGGTTTCCCTTTGAAGAGATTAAACAGCAAGCGGCTGATCGGCCCCCAACTCGCGGGTTCGCTTCCACCATCATGGAACGAATCGCTGCAGGGAAACCTGCAGTGATTGCGGAGCTTAAGAAGGCCTCACCGAGCAAGGGCGTCATTCGAAAAAATTACGACCCTGCCGCCATTGCCGTATCTTACGAGAAAGGCGGGGCAACCTGTCTGTCGGTACTCACGGATCGACCCTTTTTCCAGGGCTCCGACGATCATCTGCGGATCGTACGCGCTGCCTCCTCGCTCCCCGTGCTGCGTAAAGACTTTACAATCGATCCCTATCAAGTCTACGAAGCTCGGGCGATCGGAGCCGACTGCATCTTGTTGATTGTAGCAATCCTCAACGATCATCACATGCGAGATCTCGCTCAACTTGCGTCAGAGCTTGACCTCGATGTTCTCGTAGAGATACACAACCGGGAGGAGCTTGAACGCGGGCTTATGTTACGAATGCCACTGATCGGCATTAACAATAGAGACCTTCATACGTTTAACGCCAACATTGAGACAACGATCGGCCTTCTGGTCGATGTGTTGCATGATCGCACGGTGATCACCGAAAGTGGAGTACACACCCGAGAGCACGTCGCCCTGATGCGAAGATACGGGGTAAATGCCTTTCTTATCGGCGAAGCATTTATGTCCTCTGATGATCCCGGTAAAAAGCTTGCCGAGCTATTTGCTGATTCATCAACTACAAACTAAGGCGGAAGGCACAGATGGCACGACGGCTTGTATGTTCAATAGGTGGTTGGTTGTTAGGCGTAATGCTCCCGCTCCATGTTGGCGCGCATGGAGAAGCCCTTGTTCAAATCTGGGAAACACCGGCAATATTCGAGCAGCCCGAATCAGTCATCTATGATCGCGAACGCGGCATCCTTTATGTCTCCAACATCAGTGGGGCTGCCGACGAGAAAGACGGCCAAGGATTTCTATCCAAGGTCAGCGTGGATGGTGAAATCATCGAACTCGAATGGGTAACCTCGCTCAATGCGCCGAAGGGTCTCGCCCTATACCAAGACGCACTCTACGTTGCAGACATAGATACCCTCCTCGAGATTGACGTGGAAAAGGGCAAGGTCATACACCGCTATGAGGCGCCAGGGGCGGTGTTTCTAAACGATGTCACAGTGGATGAACAGGGCAGCGTATACGTGTCCGATATGATGGCAAATACTATCTACCGCTTAAGCGGTGGGGAGTTTGGGATCTGGCTGCAAAGTCCGGATTTGGAGTCCCCGAACGGTCTCTTTGCTGAGGAGGATCGTCTCGTGGTCGGTACCTGGGGAGTGCGCACGGAGGGTTTCGATACCAAGACCCCAGGACACCTCAAGGTCATATCCCAACATGACAAGTCGATCCGAAGCCTCGGTAACGGCGCGCCTATTGGCAATCTCGATGGCGTCGAGGCAGACAGGGATGGCGACTATTACGTGACCGATTGGGTAGCCGGGGAGCTTTATCATATAGGACCAACGGGCAAAGCGGAGTCATTACTCACCCTTGCAAAGGGATCCGCCGATCTTGAGTATGTGCAAGATCTGGATCTGATCGTGATCCCCATGATGTTAGATAACAAACTCGTGGCCTATAAGGCTCACCATTCCGATTAGCCTGGCCTCAGAACGGTGCACGAGCCTGGCAAGTACTGCGCTCGTCTGCATCGATTGCGCTCGCTGTCGTGATCCGCATTGGCGCCGCGTATTAGACAGAACCCTGTTTTATGTCGACATGAACTCGAGTAGTTTTTCGTCGGACAACACGCGATCCAATACCTTCGCCAGGGCTTCGTTAATCAACTGCTGATTCTCCTCGGTGTCTGGAGGCGTAATGACGTTTTTTGAGCTAGTCCCCTTGTATTGTCCTGTAAACTCCCGTCTCCCGTTGACACAGACAACGCTCACCACAGTCGTCGTTTGTATGCCTGAGACGCGTGGTGCCCCGGACGCCACGTAGTCAATGGAATCGATGCTCACCTTCATCTTGAGCGACGCGTCCGCACCCGCATCCACTACGACAAACTGATAATCGCCGAGCACCGCACTCAGCGCTTTTTGGATGGCAGGCGTGACGTCCCCCGTCGTCGTGATCGTCGATGTCTCGGAATACACGCCGCCCCGACTCCCGATAATGGGGCTTGGCCTGATATCCACGACCTCCAGCGCGATGGTTCTACCCTTGCCAATGGCCTTATTCGCATCGACCTGCAACACCGGTTGGAGTGTGATTGTCTGAGGGCTCAATGCACATGCCATCAATGCCATTAGAACGCACGCGCCGATTATCTTTTTCACAATACGCATGTTAACTCCTTACGAGGTCATGACCATGTGAGGCGCAATAGGGTGTCAATCCACACTCAGGCCACTGGCCGGTAAATTGCGGCCACAATGACGCCCCCAATGATCATCTCAAGGAGCCCCCCAATCGACCAGTCGACAATGAGCTTCGCGGGAAGCGGTTGCACAGCATAGAAAATCATATCCGGGCCAATAAACAACAGACCAATCAGTAATCCGTAGCGCACCCCCTCGGCCAGGCCTTTGTTCTCATAGCCCTTAACGAATATCAGGCAAAATAAAACAGCAAGCCACAATTGCCCGATCACCAACCAATGAAAATATCCATGCATTTCTGCCTCTGCACGCCACAGTGTCGGCATCTGGGCGTAGAGTTCACGGAGCAAGACTCCGTGGAACAGCCACTCATAGACAAAGATAAAAATAAAAACCGCACCGCATGCAATGACGAATCGCTTCATGTTCATCGGGCTCCACCTCCAAATTCAGCCTCAATGAGGGTGTGAGTTTAGCGTCTCGAACTCGATTGCGCTATGAGTATGCACGATCCGGCGCTCGTCGCTCGCGTTCGTTGGCTTGTCATGCACTCCACCCATCGCAATGCACGCCTTCTCTTTGCGACGTCAACGCCCTCTGGCGGCGCCTTGCTCCTTAAAGATCTTGCTTTCCGTAGTCTTGGAACTTCTCGAGCACCGTTTGCATTTCTGTTGCATCGAGCAATATGGGACCGCCGATTGCCAGAGCAATACAGTATTGCTTAGCCAGATATTCGACCTCCTCCGCCAAACGGAAAGCCCCCTGCAGATCAACCCCGATCACCACCATCCCATGGTTAGCAAGTAGGCAAGCCCGACGTCCGTCCAACGCCTCGACGACATTAACGGACAGCTCCACAGTCCCGAAGGTTGCATACGGTGCACAATGTATTGAATCTCCCCCCACAACCGCCACCATATAGTGAAATGCCGGGATGCCCCTGCCTGTGCAGGCAAGGGCTGTCGCATAAGGAGAATGGGCATGAATAACCGCACCGACGTCGTCGCGCGCGGCCAGAATTGCCCGGTGGAAATACCATTCGCTCGAGGGCCTGAGCTGTCCTGGCGGGTTAGCTCCATCCGTGCGCATCAGGACAATGTCCTGGGGTCGCATTTCATCGTAGCGCACGCCTGTCGGTGTAATCAGGAATCCCCCATCGACACGAGCGCTTACATTTCCGGAAGTGCCTTCGTTCAGGCCGCGCTCATTAATGGCCCGGGTGATGCGGATGATCTCCTCGCGAAGTTTAAGGTGCGTCATGACAAGATGGCGAGGTAGCAACGTGATGTCCGCAGGACAACTGTGATCTCATTCCTTTTCTTTCCCTAACCACTGGAGATAATCGCCAGAGTGGATCCGGTTGAGGTCATCGGTTGGCAAATTATATAGATAGACCCAAGCCCTCACACGTTCACCGGTATTGTTCAGTATGACCTCGAGGCCTTCTCTGCGATATTCCGCTCGCCGTCCGGTGGGCCCAATACATCCCTCGTATCGATCCAATCTCTTCAAAATTCGTTGCGGTTCTCGCAAGTAATAGAGTTCCCCGTGCACGACATCCGTATGATCAATTGAAGGCACGACGGCAGGGTGATCCCCTACATCATAGAGCCGGCCTGCCAAAATGGCATCGCCGATGAACTCCGCATGCATCGCGAGTATTCGATGCAGTGGATAGGCCAGGGCCTTTCTGAGCGTACCGTAAACAAATAGATACTTCTTTGCCTCTTTTCTCATCAACAGCACGCCCGTCAAACTTCAAAGACTGACCAAAATCACGTCGCTCGACGCGACTCGCCAGCCCTTTGGGGCGACTTTTAAAGTGTCATGTCCTCCAACCCTTAGCGTCAACAAACTACACATTAAATCGAAAGAACATCACGTCACCATCCTGGACCGCATAGTCTTTACCTTCGAGTCGCCATTTACCTGCCTCTCTTGCACGCTGCTCACCACCGTATGCGACATAATCCTCGAACGAAACGACTTCAGCACGAATAAAGCCGCGCTTAAAATCACTATGTATGATGCCAGCCGCTTCTAACGCCATCGTCCCGGCTTTGATTGTCCACGCACGTACTTCTTGCGGTTGCGCGGAGAAAAAGGTCTGCAAACTTAACAACGAATAGCCAGCCCGAATGACGCGATTCAGTCCGGGTTCGTCGATCCCAATTTCATCCAAAAACACCTTTTTTTCGTGATCCGATAGTCCGCTCAGTGCCGCCTCGAACGCGGCACATACAGGCACGACAACGATATCTTCACTTTCTGCGAGTTTACGTAACTCAAAAAGCCCGGGATCATCGTGCCAACCATGCTCATTAACATTAGCGATGTACAGTGTCGGTTTTAAAGTGAGCAGACGAAGCTCATCAAGCACACGTAACTCCTCATGCGTAAGCGCCATCGTGCGAACGGGCATACTGCTGTTGAGATGATCGCGCGTTCTCAAAAGGAGCGCATGAGATGCTAGCGCTTCCTTTTGCCCGATCTTCAGCCTCTTCGATTCCTTACCTAGCGCGTGTTCAACAGTCTCGAGATCGGCCAAGCAGAGCTCCGTATTAATGACATCTACATCGGCAACGGGCCGGATCGCGCCTTGAACGTGCACAACATTGGGATCCTCAAAACAACGGACCACGTGGGCAATCGCCTGGGTTTCTCGAACATGTGCTAGAAATTGATTACCAAGTCCTTCTCCTTTAGATGCGCCGGCGACCAAACCGGCGACATCCACAAACTCCATGTGAGCCGGCACGACACGTTGGGGCTTCACGAGTTCCGCGATCTGTTGCAGCCGCCTATCCGGTACCTGCACAACGCCGATATTCGGATTAATCGTGCAAAACGGATAGTTTTCTGCCGCGACCGCGGCACTCGTTAGGGCATTAAAAAGGGTTGACTTTCCGACGTTGGGAAGACCAATGATACCGCATTTGAACCCCATACATGGGCCCTACGTGTGTCAGCCCTTTGATGGACACACAGCGCTGCACCGATTCAACAGGGCCTCTTCGCGGCACACCCTACAGGGCCCACTATTACTGGCCCTCGCTAGGTAACGACGGTGTCTGTGCATGCAGGGTGTTCATGGCCTTCTGCAATTCACCCTCTAATACCATCGGCACAACTTTCATTGCACGGTCAATCGCGGAACGGATTTCATCCCGCTCGGCATCTGTTGCAGGCCCAAGGAGATACGGTGTAACCCAATCAGGATCGGCAGGGTGCCCAATACCAATCCTAAGCCTCAGGAACACGTTTTCACCCAAGTGATCAATGACGTCCCTTAATCCATTGTGACCCCCGTGCCCGCCCAATTCTTTGAGTCGAACGCACCCCAATGGCAGGTCCATTTCGTCATGCACAACCAAGATGCGATCGACCGGAATACTATAAAAGTGGGCAAACGCTGCGACGGATTGGCCGCTCTGGTTCATGAACGTACTGGGCTTTAGCACAGAGCAGTCATGGCCACCCTTGCTCAGGCGGCAAACGCTGCCGTGAAACTTCGGCTGGATCCGGAATTTGAGGCCATGGCACTCGGCCAGTCGATCGACGAACCAAAACCCAGCATTGTGCGGCGTGTCAGCATATTCCGGGCCCGGATTGCCCAAGCCGACGATCAAATCAATCCGTGAAGGCAAGGCAACGCCCCGGGGTAGGCCTATTCCTTCTTGCCCTCACTCTTTCCCTCAGTCTTCCCCTCAGGCTCCTTCGCCGCTTCGGCTTCCACAGGCTCTTCGCCGACCGCCGCTGCCACAGCTTCTGCTTCTGCCGCTACCTCTTCCTCAATCTCGATCGCTTGCGGCGGCTGGACCGATACCACCGGTTTAGAACGGCCTTCCTCGTGCGCCAGCGCCGTGATCTCAACGCCCTCCGGAGTCTTAATAACGCCGAGCGTGATGGTGTCCCCTATATGCAGCGCTGCACAATCCACGTCAATATACTCAGGCAGATGCTTGGGCAAACACTCTACTTCAAGGTCGGTCATCAAGTGCGTAACGATCCCACGTTCCTCCTTGACGCCGGGACAGCTGTCCTCATTCAGAAAGTGTAAAGGCACGCGCATGGTCAATTTTTCGTCCAACTGAATGCGCTGGAGATCCATATGCAGGATCTGACGCTTGCTTGGATGGCGCTGCAGATCCTTAAGTACCACCTGTGCGACTTGTGTCCCAATCTTGAGCGCCATAATACTCGAGTAAAACGCCTCATGCTCAAGGTGCCGAACCACTTGTTCATGGTCGAGAACGAGCGGAATCGGCTGCTCGTTGGCACCATAGATAATGGCAGGGATCCTGCCAGCGCGACGTAGGCGGCGGCTCGCACCCTTCCCTACCTCCTCGCGCAGCTCCGCATTGAGTTCAAACTGGCTCATAGTCATGCTCCTCCTCTAGGATTGAAGCGCTAGTCCTCGGGCAATTATCAATTCCATCCCCGCGACCAAGGTTGGAATCCTGCGAATCACTCGACGAACATCGAACTCAGTGATTCGCCTTCACTAATGCGGCGCACGCTCTCGGCCAACATGGCGGCCACACTGAGCTGGCGGATACGCCTGCAATTTGCCGCATCTACACGTAATGGAATCGTATCGGTGACAACCAGCTCGTCCAACTCTGACGATTCGATGTTCCGGACCGCGTTTCCTGAAAGTACCGGGTGTGTGCAGTAAGCCACTACATTCTTGGCACCAGTTTTCTTCAGCGCAGCAGCAGCCTGGCAAAGTGTCCCAGCGGTATCGACGACATCGTCTATGATAACGCAGATGCGATTGCGCACGTCGCCGATAATATTCATCACCTCGGTCTCGTTCGGCTTGGGCCTCCGTTTGTCGATGATCGCAAGTTCCGTATCGTCGAGGCGCTTGGCCGACGCCCTAGCCCGCGCCACCCCACCAATATCCGGGGACACTACGACAAGATCCGAGTCCTTGTGTTTCCAAATATCGCCGAGTAACACCGGCGACGCATACACATTATCGAGCGGCATATCGAAGAAGCCCTGGATTTGATCGGCGTGCAGGTCTACTGTCAATACGCGGTCTATGCCAACACTCGCGATCATGTTGGCCACGACCTTCGCGCTGATGGGCACCCGTGCCGAGCGAGGTCGACGATCCTGACGAGTGTAGCCCATATAGGGTATGACCGCCGTGATCTGTCCCGCCGACGCCCGCCGCATGGCGTCCGCCATTACGAGTAGCTCCATCAGATTGTCGTTGGTTGGCGGACATAGAGATTGAACGATAAACACATCGCGGGCTCGGACATTGTCCATGATCTCGACCAGCACCTCACCATCACTAAAGCGGCCCACATTAATCTTGCCCAAGGGAATGGTGAGGTGCCCGGCAATCGCCTGCGCCAACGGCGGGTTGGCGTTGCCGGTAAAGATCATCATGTTTTCGAGTGACATGCCGGCTCGCTCTTAAGCCATCAGGAACTGGCTGGGGTGCCAGGATTCGAACCTGGGAATGCGGGGATCAAAACCCCG
>JAKEHO010000104.1 GCA_022614965.1 Gammaproteobacteria bacterium | reverse complement strand
TCGAAGTGCCCGCGTCTCATTTAGCCAGGAGGTGGGCCCTTGGCATCGTGCTCCTTGCTATAGTATTCGCTGCCGACATACTTTTCGATGGCGAAGCGCACCAGCACGCCGATGACAGCCGTCAAGGGAACGGCGACAAGGACCCCGACTAGGCCTAAGAGAGAAGCTCCCGCCAGCATGCCGAAGATCAGCCAAACCGGGTGCAGCCGGATCTTATCGCCCACAAGCTTGGGCGTGATGAAGTTGCCCTCAAGCACCTGGCCCAGGGCGAATACACCGGCCACCAAGCCCAAGTGGTAGAGATCGCTCCCGTATTGAAAGAAAGCGACGAGGAGACCGGTTCCGGCACCCAACAACATACCCACGTAAGGAATGAACGAAACCAAGCCGGTGAGGAGGCCGATGATGAATCCAAAATTAAGCCCCAGCAAGGCTAAGGCGGTGCCATAGAACAGGCCAAGCAAAAGACACACGTTGAGCTGGCCACGGATGAACGCGGCAATCGTGAGATCGATCTCGCGCAGCTGTTTTTTTATCACCGGTGCGTGCTCGCGTGGCAGTAAATGCTGTGCCTTTTTCACGAAGGTATCCCAGTCTCTGAGCAGATAAAAGGTGACGACGGGTGTGATCAGCACCAGAGAGACGAGGTTGAGCAGCCACAGACCCGATTGGAGCACCTTCTCCAAGGCGGCGCCTACGCCCGCGCCCAACTTATTTAGGAACACACCGGCCTCTTTTGACAGGCTTTCAGCGATCGCCGGATCGATCTGCCCCATCTTATGTTTCACGTAAGGCAGGACTTCGAGATTTAAACGCGAAATATAGGTGGGCACTTGCTTAAAGAAACCGTATAGTTGTTCGAACAGTACCGGCGCGGCGAGCGTCGTCAACAGCGCCACGACACTGTAGAACAAGACTACGATAAGAGAGGTCGCTGTGCCTCTGGACAGGCCCCAGGACTGACATTTGTCAGCTATCGGATCAAGCAAATAGGCGAATAATATGCCAACGACGAAAGGCAGCAGGATGTTCCTGACCGAGTAGAAAAAGAGGACAACCAAGACGATGAGACAGGTCCAAAAGATCAGTTTACGATTCATGGAGGAGCTGGCCTCGATAGCTAAACAGGTTGATGCAAAAACGCGGCGAACAAGCCCCAGCTGCTTGCTAGCGCGCAGCGACTCTCAAAGGAGACTAGTTGCGCATAAGAATGCGAATGAACCTTGGTATTGTATGGTAGCTTCCACCCACCCGTGATGCTAGGTTAATTCACTGAAGATGGACTTTCTTGAAATCCGCCGGGTCTTTGGCGACCCAATGGAGGGAAACCGGCAACCGCGCGTCCGCTGCTGATTCGATCGGCTGTATCGGAAAATCGAACTCCTCAATCCTCCCCTAGCGAACGTCCAGTGTGACCATTGTGATAGGGAGTACGAGTCCGGCGTACCCCGTGCCAGTCTTGCGCCAAACAGAGTATTACGCTTAATATATGGTAATACCTATTTCCGGGAGGCCGGCATGAGCACTACCCTCACAGCCAAGGGACAGGTCACGATTCCCAAGAAGATACGCGATCTTCTGGGTCTTGTTCCGGGCAGTGCCGTGGAATTCGACGTGGACGAACAAGGACGGATCGTTATCTGTAAAGCGAGCGAGAAGCCCATGCGCCTGACCCACCGGCCAGACCGCTTCGATAGTGCCCGCGGGCGGGCCACCGTCCAGTGGCGTACCGATGAGTTGATGCGCCTTTTGCGCGGGAACGAATGAGTGGTCATCGTCGACACCAACGTCCTGGTCGATGTGCTGGAGGATGACCCGGATTGGGTGGAGTGGTCCACCAGCCATATGCGGGAATTGTCGAAAATCCACGAACTGGCCATCAACCCCGTGATCTATGCGGAGCTTTCCGTGACTTTCGACGCCGTCGAGGAACTGGACGCCGTAGTCTCCGATATGGAGCTCAAGTTCATGGAAATTCCACGTCCGGCTCTGTTCCTGGCGGGCAAGGCGTTCGTCCGCTATCGCAAGCAGGGTGGCGCGAAGACCAATGTATTATCGGATTTCTTCACCGGGGCTCAGGCAGCGGTGGTGGGGTGTCCGATCCTAACAAGAGACATCGAGCGTTACAGGCATTATTTTCCTACGGTTGGGCTGATCGCCCCACAAGGAAGGTAGTACGCACGAATGCCGTGCGGGCGACACCCGACGATCGTGACCTACCTCAGCATTGGGTAGCACCATAGGTTTTGCAGTTAATAAGCTTCGAAGCGGGTCCAAGCCGACTCGCAACCCCCATGTTTTCGCTTAGATAGTGATGTTGCCAGCAAAGCGATTTAGAGGCAGGGAGAGTTGGCATTGTGAAAGTATTCCCGAGGCCGGCCCCTTATTCTCCCCGCTGCCGCGAGAATCCGATGGGTAGGAATGTGTTATGTCTCGTCTTCAAGAAGCTCCTCGGTACCAGCGCTCAGAGTGACAACATTTGTCGAAAGATCAAACTCGGCGAGAAGGATGTCGTCCGCATCTAAGCCATACCGCCGAACGAATGGCCCATATCCGTAAGACATGCCTGCTTCATTAAAAACGACAGTGCCACAATCATGATTACCGTCCTTTGTTTTGCACTGGTATTCCTGATCAACAAGGTAGCGCTGAACTGCACCTGGGCAGCCAAAGACCATATTCTGCTTGGACATTCTTGGGACGCGCACCGCAATCCAAAGTGCACCATCATTCGACCAGCCGTACTCAAGGACGCGCTTTTCCCGTGGCCTTAAGCGATTGGCAATTCGAACAGCCTCCACCGCAGTTGGATCTACTTTGACTCCGCGCAGTTTCCAAATGTCTATACCGATGTGCTCTAGAACACTGCTGTAGGTTGACAGTACGCTAAACGTGTTCTCGTTCATGCCTCGGGCGAGGCATCCCTCTGCAAATGTTTGTCTATCCATAACTCCTGCGGGCGAAGCTCGGAGCACTTCCACAAGTATTCGCTCAGCGTTGCCAAGTTCTTTCGTGTAATCCAATGGCATTGCTGTAGCAACAGCTTCGCCTTGGACTTCAAACTCAGGATGGGTCTGAAAAAATCCCTTCAGAACCACAAAAGGTGGGACAACCGAAGTCGCATATCTTTCATCAGAAGCAGCACGTCCACGGTAGGAGCGACGAGCGCCTTCACGGATGCTCACTATGCTTTGTGGAAACACAACGGATAATATTTTACGAGCGACGTTACGCAAGCGATTGCGTTCATTCGGGATATCTGTTGCCCATAGCCAGTCATCGTCGATGAACTCAAAATTCTTGTCAGCTTTTAAGATACGGCGGATGGCATCCTCATCCATGTCGCAGCCATTCGATGTAAGCATGTCTTGCACTTGGAACAAACTCGTTACGCCCGATTGACCTGCTAACTTGCGCGCAATGGATGGGACACGTTTCACTGATTTC
>JAKEHO010000103.1 GCA_022614965.1 Gammaproteobacteria bacterium | reverse complement strand
GTTTTGTAAGGGGAGATTGTTACCGTGGTGAGTAATAAGGATCAGGGGCAGTGGCTGTACGTTGATATACCCCTGAGCGTAGTTCTTGAGGGCGCTCTACAGATCGGCACAGGTTACGACTGGGGCTTGATTGACCGAACCGTGGTGCGCGACTGTCAAGGCAATGTGTACATACCCGCCTCCAGCTTGAAGGGCAAAGCGCGCAATGCTTGTGAAGATCTGGGCAGACGGTGCGGCTTGAGTGGCATTTGTGGACTTCCGCATGTCGGTGCACCACCAAGTGACCATGAGCCAGACAATTGCCTGGTATGTCGTGTGTTTGGTGCGCCTGGCGGGAACGATGCGGGCGCACGCTCGCTTTATTGGGATGATGCACCTTTAGACACGGATTGGCTGAAACAAGTGTGGATACACGAACAGCAAGAGGCTCGGCCGGCATGGCAGACAACTACGCGTACGCAGGTGCGCTTAAGCCGAAGCCGCGGGACTGCGGCTGACGGGTTGTTATATACGAGTGAATCGTCACTCAACGGCTTCCAGTTCCGCGGGAGGATTAGCGGATGGTTGAAATCTATGCCGTGCACACTCGGGTCAGGCTACTATGAGGTCATTTTCCTGCTGGCTGGATTACGGCTTATACATACGCTGGGGGGCGGGCGCAGCCGGGGCGCTGGTCGTTGCCGGGTTTTGCCGGAGGAGATCATCGTCCGTCTTCAAGGGCAAGCAGAGGCCGAGACGTACACTCTCCAAGACATGCTGCTGTCGGCCGAATTTCTAGGCCTTTTCCCTGAATAAGGTGGAGCAGGATCGAATGGAGCGCGAACTCGGCATATATACGCTGGCGCCGCTTGTAGTGCACGCCGAGCGCAGTCGCGTGCAGTTCACACCCACCTTAGATTATATTCCGGGCAATGCGTTGCGCGGAGCAATTGCCTCTCATTACCTTCAAGTACAAGGAAACGATCAAGGCTTTCAAGAGCTGTTTGTGGCTGGGAATGTATCGTTCCCTGATCTATGGCCATCTACCGACGATGCACCGGGGCAGTTTCTGCCAGCCACGGCTCGCCTTTGCAAGAGGCATGTTTGGAAACACGAAGAGAGTCTCACTGACAGCTTGCTTCGCCTATTTCTGGCAGAGGTAACGGGCAACCTAGAGCCGCTAAGGGATCAAGCCTGGGACTATTGCCCAGACCGAGACTGTCGAGAGATCAACAAGCGCGATCGTGCACAGGGTTACGTGACACCTAGGCGCGAACGTGTATCAGCAAGAAAACGGCTGTTGGCGGGCACGAGTATCGATCGAGCAACTGGTACGGCCGAGTCCGGTATGCTCTTCTCACACATCGCGCTGGAAGAAGATCAATACTTTAAGGGCGTGGTGCGGTATCAAGGTGATAGCGCCGAAGCTCTGCAGGTTCGCCTCGAACAACTTCTTTGCGACGGCACATGTCTGCGCATAGGCGCCGCCCGGAGCCGGGGCTTAGGTCGAGTCGAGGTCAAAGGTTGGGGTAACCCATGGCCCCGAGACGATCTGGGGTCGCGCGTAGATAGGTTTAACGATGCGATTAAGGCACTCTCGCAAAGCTACAAACTGCGGGTCGATGGCGCCAAATACTTCACGCTGACACTTGAGAGTCACCTCCTTCTCCGCGATCGGCTCGGGCAACCCATTACTCGATTGGCCGGGAGATCCGATGCTTCAGAATTGTTCCGATTGCCGGGGACCGAGCTGCGCTGGCATATTGCCTTGCCCGCCGTCGTGAGGGGCTGGAATGCTCAGCAGGGACTGCCGAGGGAGGATGAACCAGCAATAGGGCGTGGGTCAGTCTTAATTTTTTGCATCAAACCTGGTTGCGAGACGCCCGTACACGAGCAGCTCGCTATCGTTGAGAAGACGGGATTGGGCGGACGGCGAGCCGAAGGATTTGGCCGCGTGCGCGTCTGCGATCCGATTCACCATGATGTTGTATTAAGAGAGATGGCAGAGGTTGCTTCATGAACGACGCCACAATTATGAAATGCCGGGAAACCACTCTAAAGCGACTGAAATTGCAACGCGAGATCGCCAAGCAGAGTGAGAAATACTACCAGACAGCGGAAGAACTGGCTTTGCAAATACCAGCGGCGTTGAAGACCAGCCAGATCCGAAATCTGGAAAACGTGGCCCATACCACCGGCAAGGTATCCGATATCCTCGATCTCGTTAAGAAGCAAATCGGACGAGATAAAGGGTGGTCAGGTTGGGGCGAAGAGCTGCTCAATTCCTTGGGTGCATGTCGAGCGGAAGGCCGGCGCATCGCGGAGAGGATCGCACGAGATGAAGAGGACTTGCCACGCCAGGCCTCTTTGATGCTGTGCCGCGAATTGATCAAACACTTAGCTGCTCATTTTCTTTATCAACGTAAGAAAGAGGATGAATGAGCAAGTGCGTATGAACCTACCCCCGATCGTTGCCACCTGGAGCGATGAGGTAGGGCTCGTTCAGGCGATGGCCCTAGCAGAGAAATTCCGTTATCTCCTGCCGAGACGCATCACCAACGCTCAGCTTTCCGGCTTGAACGGCGTCGTGCAGACCGCTCCTGACCTCGGGAAGGTGATCGATTTCACCAAGCATCAAGGCAAGCGTGCCGAATCAGCGGGACGCTTGGATGTAGCTGGTTATTGGGAGGAACTACAAAAGGCGTTCCAGCGATTGCAGGAAGAGGCGGCCGGTCTGGCAGTCAAGGCAGGCCTAATAGTAGAGGTTTCCACCGGAAAGAAGAGCTTTCATCCCGGCGCTCCTGCTTCGTTATCGCTGTGGCTAGCGCAGGAGTTTACGCAGCACTTGGTGGTGCACAGCCTGTATCTCGGCGCAGTGGACAGGGGGAGCGATAAACCTGAGCGAGCACAGTGAAGTTAGGGATGCTCCGGCGTACGAGAGGATCATGCTGGAGTGCCAGGGAGGAGATCCACCCATCACCGAGCGCGTCGAAGAATTACGGCGCCTGATCAATCAGGCCGAACAGGCGGTGCAGCCTTACCTAAAAGAATGCGCCTGTTGCTTTGCCGCAGGGGCATATAGCGCGACCATTGTCGTGGGCTGGTGCGCAGTGGCCAAGTATTTAAAAATGGGATTGGAAGCGATAGGCGTATCGGTAGCCCCACGATTCTACCAGAACGAAGCGAAGCCCGATCACGTCCCCATGGATCCATGCAGATTGAGCGACCGTCAGTGTATTACCACTTACACTAAGATGAAGCTCCTAGACGAGGATAAAATGGCTTCGCTAAAGAGCTTTTACGACACCCGCTGCCGATTTGCCCACGCAAGCGGTGAGACAGCTCAGCAGCAAGAAGCTTTTCAACTCGTAGTGGGCGCACGTTGGTTATTGGCTCGTCGTGTCTCGCAGGAGCAGTTCCAACATTGGAACATAGTTATGGATTATGCCGAAGATTCGCGCGTGGCTTTCACGGAAGATGTTGCCAGACGCCTTATCCTGCGTGTGCGACAAGGTGACTGTGAGGAGCTTGGCCACCACGTGTTGAGGTCATATATAGCAAGAGGGCAAGACCACGATTGTGATAAGGAAATGGCCTTGAGACAAAGGTTACTTAGGCTATGGAATGCATTGAAATTACGAGTCTCTGGGGAGGGGCGAAAAAATCTTATGGACAACTTAGCGAAGAGCCTCCGAAGCGATGTCGTTAACACGTCGCAGCGTTACCAGATCGACGACGTCCTGGATGTGCAGCTCGTGGCCCAACACCTTTTATTGTGGCCAGAAGCTGCGGAGCACGACGCAATTAGGACCTACCTCGATGCGCGTTGGGGCGGGCTCACCGACAACATTCGGTCTGTGATTTCCAGCAATCTAGACTCGAGAAATGTCGGGCAAGAACCAGGTTCGCGGAGGTGATCAATGCATGAACTAAACCGCGCAATTTTGCGTTCCCGCTATCATATTACCGGTCTAGTAGCAATGGACACGGCACTACATATCGGGGGTGGACGTGAGCTGTCCACCATCACCGACAGCCCGGTGGTACGCACTGTGACTGGCGAACCGTTCATTCCAGGCTCTTCCATCAAGGGTGCATTTCGCGCCGCTGTGGAACGACTGCTGCCTGCTCTCGAAATGCGCACCTGCCAGCTCGACGACGGCCATCCCGACTGTCTTTCCACCAATTGCGATATGAGTCGATACTATAACGTACTGCGCCAGCAGAAAGGTCGGACTTTAGCAGCAGACGAAGACACAAAAAAGACGATCGAGAAACTACAGGCGATTGTTTCGCACCTCGATATAGGCGCAAGTTCATTGACGGCCTTGGGTTGGCCCGATTGGTGTGGACATACTATAACGGACGAGCACCTTCTAGCCCTACTCGATGCGCTGCTCTGCGAGAGCTGTAAGACTTTCGGTTCTGTGCATCTGGTCTCGGCAGCCATTTTTCATGACTTGCCCGTTGACGGCGAATGGTACGAAGCCTTCCAAGTCCGTGATGGCGTGGGTATCGACCGGGACAGCGAGCGGGCCAGGGAACAGGTGAAGTATGACTTCGAGGTTGTACCGCCGCAGACGGTTTTCAAGTTTGCACTGACCCTAGAGAATCCGCGGGACCGCGACCTCCAACTGGTAGCGCTCGGCCTGCAGGAGTTCATTCAGGGTATGGTGCCAATCGGCGGCATTCGGTCCCGTGGTCTTGGACGCTGCCATCTGGAGGATTTGACGGTCCGCTATGTGGACTTCACCAAGGATCAGGCACGCAAGGACTATCTGGTCAGCGGGAAAATGACCGAGCAGGATGGCAAAATCTTTATCGCGGGGCACGTGGCCACGCTGGTAGGCGTATAAATTCAGGAGACGCGAGATGTTAAAACAACTCGTGAACGAATGCATCGTCACATTGTGGATCATTCCTGAAGGACCGATCCTCATCAAGTCGGGAGTGACCACCCTGAGTGGACCGGATATGGCCTTTGTCAGGCTGTGGCGTAACGAAACTCAAGAGGTTTACCTGCCTGGC
>JAKEHO010000102.1 GCA_022614965.1 Gammaproteobacteria bacterium | reverse complement strand
GCTCTCGCAGCCATTGGTTCTCCACCTTTCTGTCGCGAAAAACGCTGTGAAGTATTTTGCGAATGACAAACAGTTCTGCAATCCGATCCCTCTCGTCACGGGTTTCAAGCGGCGCGGCCCCAGACAGAACCGCCTGGACGTGACTTCTGCTTGATTTTTCGTACCCCAGAAGTACGCAGGCGGAATCCACATCCAGCTCCCAGATCTCCAAGAGCTTGATAAAGAACTGCACCGGCGCGCTGGGCTTCCTGGTCCCGGGCTTAAACGGAACCACACGTGTAGGTTGGAATTCGTCGTCTTGTAAGCCGATAACGTGCCGGCCAAACACTCTCCCCTCGTTCGGCTTTCGTCGCAACAAGTCATCGTTCCACCCGTATGGTGGCCTATCAGCAATGACATTGGGACGTAGACCGCGTTGCGCCGCTTCATTCGACATCAACATAATCCGGCCTCTAAGCTTACTCTCTCGCCTCAAGGCCAATCGTGGTCAGGAACGAATTAAAGACCGTTTGAATATGTGTGGCTTTGTCCGCTAGGGTCTTCATTGCACTGTCACCTTGATAGATAGCGCTGCCATTCGCAATAAGCATATTGCCACTAACCCAAGAGCGGAAAACATCAAAGCTGACAATCCATTTTTCCTCTGGGTTCTCAAATTCAGCTTTAACACCAAAATGGCTCTTGGACGCGCCGAAGTCCTCAGCTCGGAACGCTATCTTGTTACCCATGAGGTTATTCAAAAAGTCATCTGCGGCGGTCGGGCTATCGCTCAACAGACTCAAGTGCGCTGCGCTTCGAATCACGTGTTCCCTGTAAGTCATGGTGGGCAACCATTCAGCCAAGGCGCTGAGGCTGATGGTGACACAGTCTTTGATGGTTTCGATGTCTTTCTCGCCAACCGGATTGGTAAAGGTCGCAGAAAACTTATCCGCCGCCACTTCCAATACCCCATTTCCTCTGAAGAGCGTTATCTTTGCCTTCACGTCCGAAAGCGCAGTCCCACCACTGACTTGCATGTCGCTGGGCCGCACTACGTAGTCCGGAGCCAGATGCTGATAAAAGATACTCAACACTTCGACGTTTTCTCTCGCCAGCTTAAACGTCGGGGTGCTGAAAACCGCCTCGTATACAATATCCAGCAAGCTCGTTTCGTATAGCATTCAGTCGTCCGCTGAAACTTGTTAATTATCCAATCCGACTATGGCTGATATAAAGCTATTATGGGAATCTTCCGCCTTTGGTTCAATGAAAACCTGAATCTGGTACGACACTCACTTGGTTTCAATTGCTGACTTGAGGTTTTGTCGCATTAAACTGACGACGCGCGTAAACCGCTGTATTGACGAATCAGAATTTTAGACGCCCTGTTTCGTGGAGAAGAAAAGTACAGCTGGGCCTATGGGGTGTCAAACATGCGAGATTGCGGTCGAGAATCGGGGACTTTGACGTCTCGGGTGGGTGCGGGCCAAGCGGAGTTGTGGGCTCATGGAGCTGAACCGTATCGAATCGGGGTTGAGAGCGATCTGAAACCGCTCGGGATACCGATCCGTGGATCGGAGTGGACGAGCGGCGTCAGTTTCCGAGTACCGCGGCGTGAGAATTATACGGGATCCGGTAACCCTTCATGCGCCGCCAGAGCGTCGTACGGCTGATCCCTAAGTCTTTCGCTACGGAATCGAGATTACCGTCGCGCGCTTCCAGGGTCTTCAGAATTGCCTCGCGCTCCAAGCTATCGAGGCGCACGAGCGGCTCTTGATGCCTGGGTCTTACCGTCTTGGGTAACCAGGATCCGGGCATGATCTCGTGCCCCTCGGTCACCACCAATGCGCGGATCACGAGGTTCTCAAGCTCGCGTATGTTGCCCGGGAAATCATAGGCGCATAAGGATGCCAGCGTCTCGCCGTTGAGCGCGATGATGCTATTGTTGATGCCTTGGCGGTGTTTCGCCAGAAAATGCTCGGCGAGCATCGGTATGTCGCGTCGGCGTTCCCGCAACGCGGGCATCGTGATCGGGAACGTGTTCAAACGGTAGTAGAGATCCGCTCTGAAATTACCCCGCTCCACCTCGCGCTGGAGATCTTTGTTGGTCGCGGAGATGAGCCTTACATCGACACGCCGGTATTGATTGTCTCCCACCCGCCGAAAGCTTCCGTCCTGTAACACCTGCAGTAGCTTCACCTGCAGCGCCGGGCTCAACTCGCTCACTTCGTCCAGGAACAGCGTGCCGCCGTCCGCGGCTTCAACCAACCCTTTCTTGTCCTGGACCGCGCCCGAAAATGCGCCGCGCTTGTGGCCGAAGAGCTCGCTATCGCACAAGGTTTCCTGCAGGCTGCCGCAGTTTTGGGCGACAAACGGCCGTCCGCGGCGAGGACTCGCATCGTGAATCGCCGCTGCGAGCAGGGTTTTTCCGCTTCCCGTCTCGCCCCCGATCAAGACCGGAACGGGACACCTTGCCACCCGTCTTGCGGCGCCTATGACAGCCCGCACGGCGTAGCTCTCTCCCACGATGGGATCGAAAGGATCAGCCGTGTCCGCCGCCGTGACAGCGCTAAGATCGCCTTGCACACACTCGCCTAAGATCGCTTCAAAGTCGGTATCCATGTCGAAGTGCTCCCGGGTAAAAAGGTTCGTCTCCAAAATCATTACGAGGCAGCCAGTGTTTTGGATTGGTGAAACTGCGGAATACTATAAGTGCGATCTTTGCCTGATTCGGTGACTTATGTCCTATTTGGTATGTGAAAAAATTACGGCGCGGCGTTATGGACGGCGAACGCTCGCTCAGGGGTAAGGAAGTGGTTATTCGACTTTGGTGTAGATCAGGGTTTCGGGCACCTGGAAGACATCGTCGAAATCCCCATCGACATTGATGTCTTCCTTGAGCGTCAGCTTATCTCCCTCGAGCTTGTACTGAATGGCG
>JAKEHO010000019.1 GCA_022614965.1 Gammaproteobacteria bacterium | reverse complement strand
TTCGAGGCTCTGGGCAGCCGGCAGCCTTATCGTTCTCCGCGTACGAGCGTGAAACCCATCGTCCAGGGACCGCAGACGGCGATCGTCGTCGGCCCGGCCGGAGACGAGATCCACACCGACAAGTATGGTCGCGTGAAGGTGCAATTTCACTGGGACCGGTATGGCAAGAATGACGAGAACAGCTCTTGCTGGATACGTGTCTCCCATGCTTGGGCAGGGCAGAATTGGGGCATGGTGGCTATTCCCCGCATGGGTCAGGAGGTTATTGTCGATTTTTTGGAAGGCGATCCCGACCAACCCATCATCACGGGCCGGGTTTACAACGCCGATCAAATGCCGCCTTACGGGTTGCCCGCGAATGCCACGCAGACGGGTATCCTCAGCCGTTCTAGCAAGGGGGGCAGCGGAGCCAACTGCAACGAGCTTCGGTTCGAGGACAAGAAGGGCGCCGAGCAAGTGTATCTGCATGCGGAGAAGAATCAGGACATCGAGGTCGAGAATGACGAGACCCACACGGTTGGCCACGATCGCACCAAGACCATCGACAACGATGAGACCGTGCACGTCAAGCACGATCGGACAGAAACCGTAGATAACAATGAGACAATTACGATCGGAGTGGACCGAACAGAGAAGGTTGGCAGCAATGAGACGGTGACAATCGGGGCCAACCGGAAGGAGTGGGTTGGCGCTAACCATACCGAAACCATCACTGGAGATATGTCCGAAACGGTTCTTGCCTTCAAAACCGAGACGATCGCCCTTGCCAAGGCGCTGTCGATCGGTGGCGCCTATCAGGTGAGCGTGGGTGCCGCGATGAATGAAACGGTAATCGGTACCAAAACCGAGGAAATAGGGGCGTTTAAGGGAGAGGCGGTAGGAGGCAGTAGCTCGGAGGCAATTGGTGGTAGCAAGAGCGTAACAACAGGAAAGGATCTCACTCTAACAATCGGAAAAAATCAGACGGTCACCGTTACCAACGACCTTACGCAAAAGATCGGCGGTAAACACACCGAAGAAGTCACTAAAGAATACGCTGTCAATGCAAAAAAGATTCAACTTATGGCCGAGGATCAGATCGTCCTAAAAACCGGGGACGCTGAGATCGTGATGAAGAAGAACGGTGATATAACGATAAAGGGCAAAAAGATCGACGTTAAGGGAAGCGGTGACGTGGTCATCAAAGGAAGCAAGATCAAGGAGAACTAGATATGCCAAGCGCAATTCAAAAGCTGCGTGCGTCCGCGCCGACGGCGAGCGAAGATTTTACGGGCACCAAAGTCGGCCGCATTGTGCGGCTCACCGAGGGGTGTGCTCTGGTCGATTATCCCGGTAATCCGGGGGACCCTATCAAAGCCCGCTCGGCGATAACCAGCCTCGACGGCTATCCGGCGAACACGGTCAGCGACCTTCCGGTTCTAATCTTGTTCGAGAATGGTGATCCCTTCCTACCGATCATCGTTAGTGTCATCCATGACGAATTCGTTTCTGCCGTCTCGCCAGCTTCCGCAACGATGTCGATGGGACGGCCGCAGGCCGTTTTGCTAGACGGTAAAAGGGTAACGCTTGATGCAACCAATGAGATCGTCTTGCGCTGCGGCAGAAGTTCTGTGACCTTGAGATCCGACGGCAAGATCGTGGTGAAGGGCACGCAAATCCTCAGCAGAGCATCGGAAAAGAACAAGATCAAAGGTGCATCAGTGAGCATTAACTGAACGGCAATCAATTGCATCGGCTATTAGAGCGGCGTATCGCTAGCACCGGGGTTCAACATGGGCGTCACTGTCGCAGTTAACAACTTAACCGTCGTCCACGCGGGCAGTGGGGGCACAACTGCCGCGTTCCCTGACATCTGCAAAACGCCCAGCCCAGCAGGGCCGGTCCCGATACCTTATCCGAACATCGCAAAGTCATCCGACACGGCTAAAGGAGCAAAGAAGGTGATCTGCGACGGTAATCCCGTTTGCGTAAAGGACTCCAATTTCAGTATGAGCACGGGGGACGAGGCCGGAAGCGCAGGCGGTGGTGTCGTATCGAACAAAATAAAAGGCAAAGCCGAGTTCGTTAACTTTTCCTTTGATGTCAAGTTCGAGGGAAAAAACGTGCCCCGCGCGTTAGACCTCATGCTTCACAACGACAAAAACACGCCTCCCTTCCCTCTCGTGCAGCCCCCGATACCCCCGCTACCTAGCCAGGAAAAGCCAGTGTGTTTGATTTGCGATAAGAAGTTTTGAGGTCGCGATCGCAGCGCCGAAGGCTCGCGGAAAGAGTGGACGATGGTTGGCCAGATACGCAACGACTCTATAGTCATCACAGGGATTGGGATGGTCTCATCGCTTGCGCATGACGCTGCGACATCGTGCGCAGCCTATCGTGCGGCTCTATCAGGGGCCAGCCAACTCGATGGTCGGTATATCTTCAATGAGGAGCAAAACGAATTCGAGAGCGTTGTCGGACACCAGATACCTATTGTGCTTAACGGATTCGAAGGCTTTGCCCGAGTGTTATGCATAGGATGGTATGCGCTACAGGATCTTCTGGCACGCATCGACATCCAAGCAATGGATCCCAGCCGGACAGGTCTCCATTTGGCGCTGCCGATCGCGTGGAGCCGTCTCAAAGAAATTGCCGAGCAGGAGGCTCAGCTTAATCTTATCGATGGCGCTGATTCAAGCGGCCGAAAACGATCGGGAGGCGATAGCGGTTCATTCGAACTGCTGTTATGCGCGAGACTCGCAGAATTGGCGCAGATCCGTATCCCAAAGCAACATTGGCGAACATTTGAATCCGGACACGCAGGGTTCGCCGTCGCGCTAGCAGCGGCAATGCAGGACCTTCGCGAGGGACGTCTGACCCGATGCATCGTAGCCGGACTCGACAGCCTCATCGATGCGACAGCGCTGCAATGGCTTTCGGATAATGAGTTACTGAAAACCGAACAAAACCCAGTGGGATTGCAGCCTGGGGAGGCGGGTGCCGTTGTTTGCCTAGAAACATACGCCACCGCGCAACTGAGGAATGCCCATGTTCTTGCAAAAGTGGCCGCGGTCGCGCTTGGGCATGAGCCAAGTCATTTCTTTTCTGGCGAGCAGTCTCTAGGCAAAGGATTGGCCGACACAGTGACTCAGCTGCTTACCATGATGCCCCGTCGCGTGGTGGCGCGCCGATGGGTTATCACGGACCAAACTGGGGAACCGCACCGGGCGAATGAGTGGGGTCACGCACTTGTAAGGCTAGTAGCTTCCAAGGCTGGGTTTGAAGATGCTGTGACAACCTACCCGGCCATATCGTTTGGGGATACCGGCGCTGCCAGTGGTGGCCTTTCGATTTGCTCTGTCGTGACGGCTTTCTTGCGAGGCTATGCGGTCTCCGATGACGCAATCATAACGTCATGCTCATATGACGGAAAGCGAGCAGCGGCTTACATAACCCAGGAATCAAATTAGCTAACGACAAAGGAGACAACCCCATGACAGCACCACAGCCATTCGCGCATTTAGCGAAACCACCTAAGCGCGAGAGTGTTCTCGAACGGAGCAACAATTTCAGAAGCAATATCGGTGTAAGCAATGGATATTCGCCTTGGCTTAACCAAGTTCATCACATCCTGCCATGTGCCCTATTCAAGTACGCCCGTATCGAGGAGGCCGTTAATAAGGACGTAGCCAAGGCGACTTACTGTTCGGATTGTCTTTGGATAACGATTTGGGACATCAACAAAGCCCCTAATTTGATCCAACTTCCTCTTTGGGGCGCCTATGTTAAGGCCTACAAAGCGCTCCCGACCGTCAGGAAAGGACAGCCTGCTCCGGCAATCATGCCTCCCGCTCCGATAGGCGCGCCTAACAATCTTCCTTGCCATGACCGGGATCACCTCACTAAGGGAGGCTATAGCACGGAAGTTAGGGATTGGCTCACGAAAAACATCTGGAATGCGCTCAACGTTGCGCAGAAAAAGCATAAGGTTGATGCGAAAACGATTGAAGGTCAGCTTAAGGCGGGCGAGGAGGAATGGAAAGCTGAGTTAGAAGTGTTCCGGGGGGACAGGTTCAAGGGAACGATAGGTGCTTGGGTAAATCGACGCAATGACCCCTTGTGGTATGAGCCGTTTTCTATGGCGGCGGCTCCAAATCCACGCAGTGCCCCGTAGAGTTTCCCGGACAACGGTCCGAATACTGTGTTTCATACTATCGAGAGTTGAACATGAACTATGTCATTTGGGGGCATTCGCCCGATCCAACGCTCTGCAGCCTAAGTCCACCCGAGCGGATAGAGGAAGCTTATGAATTGAACTACGGAGTATCGAGGGCTCGAAACTTTTCTTCTGATGCTGTTTTCCGGATGGATCCGGAATTTAAAAAGGCGATTAAGTTGGCCGACGCTTTAGATAACGCAAGTTTTCTCATCGTCGCCTCGCGACGGCTTAAGGATTTTCTTGAAAAGGAAAAAGTGCCGGACACCGAGTACCTGCGAGTTTCAATACTGAACCACAAAAATCGTCTCGCAAGCGATGACTATTACATAATCCACCAAGTCGGCGCTCAAAACTGCATTGATCTGAATCAATCGATCGTGAAATGGAATCTGATTAATCCTGACCAAATTTCGTCGATCAAGAAACTGGTGATAGATGAATCAGCGATTGGTCCAAACGCCACTCTGTTCAGAGTTAAGGCGTTGCCAAGCATTATTTTCGTTCGGCGAGATCTGGCGGATAAGCTAGAAAAGGCGGGCTTTACCGGTATCCAATTTAAGGAAATCGCTACGTACAGGGAAGTGTAATTGAGGACAGATCCATGAGCTTGCGAACATGGAGCTAAGCGTTGTCCGCGAAAATGCGATTCTCTCCATCGAATTCGAACTCGGCGAAATAGCTGAAGATAACACTCTATCCTCCATCGGAAGCGGCTGCCAGCGGATGACTGGCGAGTATCGATCGCTAGCGATTTGCAGACTGCTAATGGATGCCGACTCCGATGCGTTTTATCATGACCTCATACGAAGCGCTCATACTCGGCTCTATTATCTGTCGCGCTGCCACAGCGAAAAAAAAGTCCAAAACCGAAGGCTGATGGCTAGTGTAAGCGAACCGTTTTTCGATGCTTTGGCTTCCACTCAGTGGAAGTTGGCCTCCGACATTGCTTTGCTTTCATCCCAGATCTGGTGGTTAGAAGAGGAATATGAAGACGACTTTTGCTATGCGCATTTCCTTCACGGGTATATAGCGTTTTCGGCCAATAGCCGAGCAGGCTTGTCAGCTGTACTAAATCAGTTTGAGAACGCTTTACAAGGCGCTCCCTCGGCCAGATTGAACCTCTGCAAGAGTTTTCTGGCCGGAGATCAACGCGGCTTCGATGAAGCTTTTGAGCAACTGGTGGA
>JAKEHO010000101.1 GCA_022614965.1 Gammaproteobacteria bacterium | reverse complement strand
GCTGCACGCGCGAAATGGCGCTCTCGCGCCAGAGCGACTAAATAACGAAGCTGTCGTATAAACACGGTGGTGGGTAAACGAGTCCGGAGAATAGATCCTATGAAGGATAGCTTTCGGTTAACCTCTGGTGGATTTCATCAAGCCCATAAACGAAGATAGAGTCTATAGAAGCGCTCGGTTCGGTGCCGATAAGCCGCCTTCGCCATTTCCAACACCTCTTCCACGGGGTTTTAGTCCTTGGAGCTCTGCGGAGCGAAATAGGGTCATGAGGATAACTCGCGCATGCTTACCCCGTCTACTTGATCCCCGGCCTTCTTGGGGATGAGCGAGGGGACCACTGCCGCGGCGGTGATCGTGATGCTGACCCGAGCGCTCAGACATTGCACGGGTCTGGGGAAGGTTCAATGCCTACAAGTGGGGAAATTGAACGTGCTTGACAGCGCTGTTGGATTTGGCCCAGCATTGCAGCCGTGTCGTCCCTATCGGGCCTAGGAGCGTGTCGGACTTAGGGAACCGTAGCGAGGCGAGTGGAAAATCGAGGACAGATTTTCGATCATTTAAGGCGAATAGTGGTAACTAATTAACGAAAAGTATGAGAAACGTGCTGAGCTGATGCACATCAACGGCGTGTACATCGACGACACCTTTGCCGAAGCCTTTGCCATGAAGGCGACGCGGATCATCATCACCGCGATCGACCATTACTGGGCGTTTCGGGCCGCGAATTCACTGACCGGTTTCGCCTCCTCGGTGATCGCCTGTGGGTGCGAAGCGGACATCGAACGCAAGCTCGATCCCTCGGAGACGCCCGACGGCCGTCCGGGGATCGCCGTCATCATGTTCGCGATGTCTACCAAGCGGCTGCTCGAACAGTTGCAAAAGCGGGTCGGTCAATCGGTCATGACCACGGCTACCAGCGCCTGTTTCTCGGGCATCCATTCTCCGGAGATGATCAGCCTCGGCAAAAGCCTGCGCTTTTTCGGTGACGGTTACCAAACCTCCAAACGCATCGACGGCACGCGTTTCTGGCGCATCCCGGTGATGCACGGGGAGTTTGTGTGCGAAGAGACCACGGGCGTGGTTCCGGCGATCGGTGGGGGCAACTTTCTGATTTTGGCGAAAACCTCGCGTCATGCCCTGGCGGCGTGCGAGAAAGCCGTGGAGGCTATCGGCAAGGTGCGCAATGCGGTCACCACCTTTCCCGGTGGGATCGTCGGGGCTGGATCCAAAACCGGTTCTAAATACGGCTTTATGCCCGCCTCGACCAACGAGGCCTTTTGCCCGACGCTCAAAGGAGTAGTCGATACCCGGTTGACTGAAGAGATCGGGTCTGTACTGGAGGTCGTGATCGATGGCCTGGACCAAGAAGCGATCTCGGAGGCGATGGGTGAAGGCGTGCTGGCCGCTTGCTCCCTGGGACCGGGAAACGGGATCTACCGCATCAGCGCCGGCAACTACGGCGGCAAGCTGGGCCCGTATCACTTCCATTTGCGTTCCATCCTGTCGTGAGCGCGTTGACCCTGACGTTAAAAGACCCTCCCGACCAGCGGGTGAATATGTCACCATTGGTTCCACACCGCTTGCAGGGCAAGAGCTTAGATGAGATCCGCAACATCCGCCTTGCCGGCAGCCGCCAGGATCTCACGGTGGGAAAGTTGTTTAATGTCTCGGGGGCGCAAACAGAGCACATTCGGATGCTGCATGGCAGTCCCATGCTGGATGCCATCGGGAGTGACATGACCCAGGGCTTGATCGAAGTCAAAGGAGGTGCCGGGGATCGCCTTGGCTTAGGAATGCGCGGTGGGGAGATAAGAGTCGAAGGCGGGGTGCGGCGCTGGGCGGCATCGGGAATGAAGGGCGGTCGGATTCATATCACCGGCGATGCCGGGGATTTTCTCGGAGGTGCCGTGCCGGGGTCGCCCATGGGCATGGAGGACGGCATGGTGGTGGTGTCCGGCAACGCCGGAGACCGGATTGGCGATCGCATGCGCCGCGGGATCTTGGTCGTGGAAGGAAACGCCGGGGATTATTGCGGAAGCCGCCTGCTCGCTGGTACGATCATTATCTTAGGCCAAGCGGGGGTCGCGGTCGGCTTCGCAATGAAAAGAGGAAGCATTATTCTGGCGGCTCCGCCGACGCGCATCGCGTCGACTTTTAATTCGTGCGGTCATTTGAAGATGGAATTCTTGCGCGTGCTGTTCCGCTATCTGAGCCGGTCCCAGCGCCGTTTCGGGGCCGTTAATACCTTCGGTCCGGAAGCGGAACGCTACGCCGGCGATTTGGCCTATGGAGGAAAAGGCGAGATCCTTATCCTAGACAACACGTTAACGGGAACAGAAAGTTGAAACGAACAAGGGGCCAAAAAGAGCGCCAGCGGCCGCGTCATGGATTTGAAGGCACTGACCGAGATCCGAGAGTCGCTGCCATCGAGGCAGTGAAGTAAGTGGAAGCTGATCCAGGGTTTCGCTTTGCTGCACCCAGGCTAATGGAATGGATTCCACCCTCTACCTTTCGGCATCGTGATGTGCCACGCACCACCGAGCAGACGACGGCGATCACCACAAACTAATTACTTTCGTGCCGGAGCAAGTTCCTTACAAGTCGTTTGGCCGCCTTTGGGGTAACTTTATCAACAAAGCGGACGATAGGCCCTATTCTCGGATAAAGCAGAGGTAGGGTCTGCAGTTGCCTTTGAAGATGGACGTAGTCAAGAGCGAGGGAAGGGCCTCGTGGAGTCATTATGTGAGTTGCGTCTAATGGGGTAAAATAACATTCCGTTTTGTTGATCAGCCGTCTATGCTTTTCAGCCTCAGGACCAGACCATAACTTTCCATCTTTTGTGCCACCACTTTTCTCTGGGATATGGGTGTAGTCGTGGTTTTGGTGAACAGGGGATATGGTTTTGCTGCCATCTATTAGTCGGAATCCTAACTTTCTCGCATGAAATATAAACCAGCAATCCCATCCTGGCCTTCCAACTGCGAAGGGTGGAATATCCCATAACTTCCCGTCTTTTCGCGCAATGAAGTAATCGCTGCCATACGGTGGGTGCAGCGTGCCAGATTTTTCAATGTAATTTCGAAGTTCAACTTCCCAGTTCGGCCTATCAAAGTCCAAAGGGTTTGTAATATCGACATCCCACCGTTGCCCTACCACCAGAAACTTTTCGAACGTTATTTTTTTTACCGCTTCCATAAGATCATTCAAGAAGATGATATCGGCATTAACGAAACATAAAAGCCTCGTCTTGCTGACGGCATTTACTTTCTGAAAAGCAGACATTAATAAGGGTGTGCCGAACTCATTACGCTCTATGGAAGGGATGTATTTCGTGCCGAACTCGCGTGCCGTCTCTTCCGTACCGTCATCATCCGCGCAAAGTATTACTTCACATTTGGGTGTCAGGCGCGTCCAGCTCTGTATGGCGTTTCTCTGAATCGTTGCGATATGACCTTTAAAGGGCTTGGGGATAGTGAATATGGTTAACATATCTTTTGGTGGCCGGCGAGCGTATCGTTTCAGAAGCTGAATGTTGTCAGTAGCCGCCGATATATTCGTTGTAGTGTGTCTTTTGGATTGAACATGTAACCCAACAACTTTAAGCGCCTACCTTCGCGTCATTTAGTTTGCGTTGATCCCGTTTGAGCCGTTTCATAGATGCAACAGCCCGCAGTAGCCGTCCAGCAATCCTCTTAGGATTAGCCAAGAATTCAATTACCGCCCTACCTACGTGCCATGCAAAATATGGCTTCTGAATTTTCTGCCCAACCGTCGCTAGACCTGCCCTATGGTACTCCCAGTACTCCGACGGCTTTACACGCAGAACGGCGTCGCCTAAACAACGATAGTACTCTGACCTAACATTACGAATCAAAGCCTCAAACTCCTCGTTGTTGAAAAGCTTCCGTCCGTAACGATGAGCCAAGATAAACTTATTAAGCGCATCAGCGTCCCAACCAGAAATTTTCCACCAAAAAGAGCCCTCCTGACGTCGATTGAACGTGAGAACTTGATGAACAAACGCGAAATCTCCTTTCTGCAAAACATCAAAACATGCCTCAGTGTCTTCTACCGGACTCCTAAGACTAAAGAAGTTTGACGACGCAAGCACGTCGCTGGTCCTAAACATGACGCATGTCGGGGACCCGAATAGAGAGAGTCTCTCCGCAAGGTAGCGACGAAGCATCTCTTTACCTGACACGAGACGACACGTATACAGTAATCCACCGTGCCCGACATATGGGCGTTCGCTGTAAGCAGGCAATGGATCATAAAGGGAATATGACCCGACCAATGCGACATTCGGTGCCCGCTCCGCGGCTCGTACCATCTCCTCCAAGCAGTTCTCAAAAATCAAATCGTCCGCCTGAACAATCTTGCAATACTTACTATTGGGGGAAATCTGCCTTAGCGCATAGTTGTAGTTGTCTACCTGGGTAAGGAACTTCTCATTGTTGACTAATCGCAGTCTCGGATCCATTCCTGCATAGTGCTGGGCAATTTCGGCGGACCTATCTGTACTGCAATTATTGACAAGCACATATTCCCAGTTCCGATAAGTCTGACGCATCACGCTTTCAATGCACTCAGGCAAGTAAGTCTCTGTATTGTAGAACGGAGTCACGACGCTTACCAAAGGCCTCGTCTCTTCATTCATCTCTAGCCCTCAGAATGTCTAAAATGTACAGACATTTCGTTACAGATCGTTTTTGGAGCGCCCCCCGATCCGATTCCTTTCAGTGTGCCCAACCACCGTGTGCGTGCTTTCCCTATCGCCGGGCACAGCCTCGACTTTGGTTATATTTCCATTGCGGGATTCCGCTTGCTCATCCATGTTATCAATGGCCCGACTTAGTGCATCGCTTACTGCTTCAGTACTCTCAGCACGTGATCATATTGGTTTTGCAAGCCCGCACCGTACTTTGTGCCCGCTTCTCGTAAATTCGAAGCCATCACCTCAGCGTTCGAAACCATTGACTTAAATCTATCGACGATCGAAGAAGTCCGAACCTGGCGGAAGTCGAGGCAATAGTCTGTCATTCGCATTTCTGTCATGTGCGTATCTACCTTACGATCATAGGATATCGCGAGGACAGGTTTTCCAAGCACATGAGAAAGCAGAATGCCGTGAAGTCTGCTCGCCACTACGTAGTCAAACTTAATCAGCTGCTCAGTCAGGTTTTCAAGGGTGAAGGTTAACGGCTGGAGAAGACGCCCATACGCTCTAAAAGTCGTATCCTGTGAAACGTAATTCACGATCTCACTAATCACCTCCCGATCTACAGGATCGGTCGAAAAAAGCACTACCGTGTAGTCATGCCTTATTAACTCTGACACAAATCCCACCAGGCTTTTCACGTAATTGTCATAAGCGGCAAAGTTCGTCTCTGGCCATCCGTATCGTGATAGATACGCAATCGGGCTTACGCCCACGACCCGTCCGACATTATTCCTAGGGGCGCTGCGCTGATATAAATTCCTCACGTAGCTAAACGCCAAGTCAGGGTATATTGGGTCACCGCGTGTAAATTCAATACTTGCTAGAAGATCCTTGGAGGTTTGGTCACGATATGAACGGTAGTCCGCCAATCCGAGTGCACGTTTCACGAAGAACATGCTTAGTTTCGACAGAGAACAAGTCCCAACACTCATGAAGACAAATTTTGTTCCAAGGACTTTCGAAATGAGCCCCCATTTGAGTAGCGCATAAGGTTGCCGAAATGCCCCTCCCCAATAGTCATCAAGCTGCCCCCCTCCCGACACTATGAGCATGCTAACACCTCGCATTACTCGAAAAGCTATCCCAATATGCAGTAACTCCGCAAATCCTATTAGGACCATTACTTTTTGATATATTTGATATATTCGCAACAACGTAGCATGAAGAACAGGGTATCGCTTGACCGTTGTTTTTATATAGGCGAACAGACTGCCATTCGTTTCATTGCTTGGAACTTTGTCCTTTCGTAACTCGAACCCAGGTCCAAATGTCGTCACGCCGATCGGATATGCGGGAACGCCATGCAATTGAGAAGTCGCTCCCGGCGCATATGTAATTAGACATATCTGTGCGTGCGAGTAGCGCCTCCTTATATTCGAGATGACCGCCTCCTGTATCGCTGCGTCGCCGAGATTGCCGCCTGTATATGGAGTCAAAAGAGCGAACTTCACTTGCTGTCTAGCCTCCGTTGAATGCAAAGGAAGGAATTACCACTAAAGTGAACTATTAACGAACGAACTCCTCCTGGAATCGTTCCAGACGCTATTCTGGCACCTGAGGCTAGATCGAACCACTCGATGTCGAGAAGTCCAGCCGGTCCGGTCAAATCTATACCCACCCTACGGCCTTCCGGAACATAGCATTCAGTTTTCCCAGTTGTGGGCATTGAAAATTCCCCACCCCCCCGCCTAATGTCTGAGGTGTTCCTCAGAGATAAATATCGATTGTTGGCGTTGTGGAGCTTGTGGGCGAGAGGCCCGAGAGTGTGGGCAGCCTGTGGGCAACACGGATGTTGTCCATAGGCTGTCCAGCTATATTGCCACCATTCGGTCATTCCGGCGGCATGCTGATTTGGTTTACCCCTTTAGTAATGGCGAGAGGCTGCATAAGTGTTCCAGGAGCCGGCAGATTTAGCGAGGCATTATCCAGGACGAGCACCCAGTCGTTTGCATCAGGTGGGGTAAAGGTCGTCGTGCCCGAAGTAGGATAGGTATTGATCAACGTTGCAACCGCTGTGCGCGGGTTAAACCACCATGCACGAGCGGAAGTACCAGCAATCTGCGAGAGAGCGATGGTAGCAGTACGGTTCGTCGGGATATAGGCGATGACGGACGATCCGTCACTCGCCCGCGCTGCTGGCGCATAGTTCGTGCCGGACTGAAACCCAGCCGTCAGCACGGAATGTCCCTGATCAGGCACGAGCTCGTAAAAGGCCCTCGAAGCGAACAGCCGACCCAGATACGCCAAAGTAGTGGCTCCCGCGGAGCTGAGCTGTGATTGCCAGGTCCCAGCGGCACAATAACTTGAACCAGACGGCGCATTGAAATGCCAAATGGGACAATTGCCGAAGACATGGCCCACGACCCCACCCGATAGCACCGTCCAATACGCTTGCCGTCGCAAACTGAGTGGGCTCGAACTGTGTTCGTTCTCGTAATACGTTTCGAGGAGAAAGAACGGCTTCGCGCCTCTACGGTTAAACTGCGTCAACGCCATTGGATACGCGTCGTTATACGTATAGATATTATTGATATTTAGCCAAGATTCACTCGTCCACACATCGATCCCTGCCTGCTCATTCTGGTTGTGCGCCGTGAAAAGATGGGTGGTGTCGAACTCCTGCACCCCGGCGACAAATTCACGCACCCTTGACGCGACCCCGTCGCCGACGGGGTCGGTATCGCCTCCAACAAGCCAGATGATATTGGGAAAGTTCTTGTAGCGATTGCCCACATAGCGTCCGTACCTTCGCATGGTTGCCAAAGAGCTAGCTCTAACTTCGGCGCACCAGCCTTCACCGCCGCATTGTGATCCCAAATAGAGCGGAGCCAAGAGGACAACAAGCCCTTTCTCCGCAGCCTTCTTGATGACCCAATCGACGTGGGCGAAATACGCTTCATTTGGAGTATTGAAATTGCCAGGGGTGGTGAACGGCGGCTGACCGGCGAGGTTGGCCGGTGCGTTCGTGGCAAATTTGTGTTCAATTAAGTTAACAAGAATGAGGTTGTATCCCTTCTGAGCGCGGTCCGATAAATAGGTCTCTGCATCTGTCTGTGAGAGTTGAACAATAAGCGACCACGATGTATCGCCGTTTATGAAGAAAGGTCGGTTATCTTGGTCCACAAGATACGAACCACTAGAACTCAATTTAATTGGGTAACTCGATGTGCCACTCGTTTGGCCATGAGCTAGTGAAACAGGAAGGTTCAGCCCAAGGAAAAACAAAAGCACAATGCGTGCGCGAAGGACAAAACGTGGAAACATCATGAAATGATCCCTTTTAAGAAGTATTGGTATTTGGGGACAACTGATAGCGGTAATTGCGGCACTTCGACAGTCGGATATGGTCTGCCGTGGTTGACCGACATGCTTTGCGGCGTTGGAGAGGTCACAATCATCGTCGGCCCGGTATTGCAATGCATGCCTTTGTTTCACCTTGTACCGAGATTGCACTAGCACGGTAGAACTCATTGAGCACCGTCGATCCTTTCTTCGAATAAGCGCTTTGGCTTCCGTATGAAACCCCGCATCGGCCGTGAACTTGGTGTCCTCGAAGATGTCTACCGCCCCGGCAATTCGCTTGAAAGGTTTCACGCGCCCCCTCAATCATGTCAAGAGCCCACGAATGGAAAAGGAGAGCATGTTCCAAATCCGATGGACCGCAATTCTCTTTCGATAAACGAAGCAATTTTGCCTAAGTTGCCTAGTTTCCTTCTTTACGCCCCTTCGTTGATAAACCAAAAACCTGAAAAGTACGATATTAAAAGCAGACATCGCCTTTAGGGCGTGGAATCGTTCATGGCATGAAACCTGCCTTAATAGCGTCACCCGATTTCCGCACCGCTTTGTAGCAGATGGCGCGCGTTTGTAGATTCCTCACCGGTGCTGGAAGCGAGCGGCTGCTACCACGAAGTTTAGCAACAACAATTAAATTTTTTCCGGCGTCTAGTTAGCTTCGAGCTTGAGACGGGTAATGAAAAGGGTATGTCAGTGGAGTTCTATCGTTCGAAACAGCTACAAAAACTCAGTCACGTGTTGATCCCCGGAGGCGCGCATACCTACGCTAAAGGGGATGACCAATACCCGGAATTAGCTCCCGGATTCATCGCCCGGGCTAAGGGTTGCCGGGTCTGGGATGTGGACGGGAACGAGTTCATCGAGTACGGCATGGGTTTACGCTCGGTCACGCTTGGGCATGCCTATGAACCCGTCATACAGGCTGCCTGGCGCCAGATGCAGCTGGGGAGCAACTTCAACCGACCCGCCGCGATCGAACTTGAATGCGCCGAAAAGTTACTCAGCCTGATGCCCAACGCCGAGATGGTCAAATTTGCTAAGAATGGCTCGGATGTCAATTCGGCCGCGGTAAAACTAGCTCGCGCCTATACGGGAAGAGACATGGTGGCCATATGCACAGAACATCCGTTTTTCTCTGTGGACGACTGGTTTATCGGGTCAACCGCCATGTCCGCTGGGATCCCCAGAGTCGTTCAAGGGTTGACTGTAAAGTTCAACTACAATGACTTGGAAAGCCTGCGGCGCCTCTTTCAGCAGCACCCACAACAACTCGCCTGCGCGGTCATGGAAGCTGAGACGACGGACCCCCCGCGGGATGGTTTTCTCCGCGGTGTCCAACGCCTGTGCCGCGAGCACGGCGCTGTGTTTATTTTGGATGAAATCATAACTGGTTTTCGCTGGCACTTGGGCGGCGCTCAGGCCTATCACGATATCGTTCCAGACCTGTCTACGTTTGGTAAGGCGTTAGGAAACGGGTTTTCGGTTGCCGCTCTGGTTGGCCGGCGGGAGTTAATGAAGCTCGGCGGCCTCGATCACGATAAACCCAGAACTTTTCTGTTGTCGACGACCTTCGGCGCCGAGACCTGCACTCTAGCCGCTGCTTTAGCGACGATGGAAATATATTACCAAGAAAAAGTGGTGGAGTGTTTATGGCAGAAAGGCGAACGACTCGCCGCGGGGGTTAATAAGGCCATAGCGGAACACCACCTGCAAGCCTATTTCCAGCTGGTCGGGAAACCCTGCAACCTTATTTATGTCACGCGCGACCAAGAAGAGAACCGTTCGCAGGAGTTTCGCGCGTTATTTTTGCAAGAGACCATCAAACGTGGCCTACTCATGCCTTCTCTTGTCGTTAGCTATTCACACACGGACGCGGATATCGATCGAACGATTAGCGCCATTTCCGAGGCATTGACGGTGTATGCGAGGGCCCTAACGGAGGGTGTTGAGAAATACTTGGTAGGACGTCCTGTAAGACCGGTTTTCCGAAAGTATAACTAGGGAATAGATGAGGCTAATAAATGAAAGTGGTGCTATTTTGTGGCGGCCTAGGCACAAGACTTAGAGAATACTCCGAGACCATACCGAAACCCATGGTAGAGATCGGATATCGTCCCATC
>JAKEHO010000100.1 GCA_022614965.1 Gammaproteobacteria bacterium | reverse complement strand
TAATCCCCTTCATCATTTTGTTTGATGATCACATCACCAGCCCGTACAGGCATTTCCTGCATGCGCATGAACATGGCATGAATGTTGGCAGGGGGAACCTGCAAAAAAGCCTTCGACCGCAAAATCCGCGTCATCCAGTCCCCTTCAAAAACGGCACGTTTATCCGTTGCCTCGCGCGGAGCACCCTTAACCTTGTGTAGTTCATTAACCGTTATGCCCGACACAGTTAACTGATCCCAGGTCAATACAATATCGAGCCAGTCGCTGTCGAATCGCACGAACTTGCAGGCGGTTTTTGCCGTTGCTGTGTGTTGACGGGGTTGATGATTGCCAAGCGGATGCCTAGCGACATCGGTGCCGGCTCTAATGACCGTGTTTTGGCCCTTATTAGAAGACAAGGTCACTTCGCCATCCAGAAGATAGATCGTTTTGCGGTCGACGTTCCCCTCCTCAAATACGATCTTTCCCGGTGCAACCTTTTCAATGCTCGCATTACTTGCGAGTTGCTGTAAATTGTCTGGATTTAGGGCACCGGGTAAAGCAAAATATTTGAGTAGTGCTTTATCGATAAATTTCGGAAAAGCCATGACCAGCCTCTGATCAATTCGCCAACATTAAGAAGACGATTATCGGGTCACTTGACGGCGCATCAACGAATAACAGAGATTTGTCAGCCAAGCAAAAAGCGGGCGTATGTACGCCCGCTCCTTGCCGGTAAGACATGCACTTTATAGATTGTAACCGCGCTCGTCGTGCAGCACGAGATCGAGGCCTTCTGTCTCTTGGTCCTCTGTAACTCTGAGGCCTATGGTCGCGTCGATAATCTTGAGAATGATGTAACTCAACACCCCACACCAGATCAAGGTCGCGAGTACCCCGACCAGCTGTGTCACAAACTGATCCCCGATACCAACACCTTCTGCAAGGCCAAGGCCGCCGAAGGCCTCAGATGCAAACACTGAAGTCATCAATATCCCTAAGGCGCCGCCGACACCGTGGACGGGAAAGACGTCCAGCGAATCATCGATCTTGAGGGAACGTTTGATGAACTGCGTGGCAAAGTAACAGGCGCCGCCTGCAGCGATGCCGATGATCAATGCCCCCACGGGGCCGACAAACCCGGAAGCAGGCGTAATCGTGGCCAACCCGGCTACCATCCCCGTGACGATCCCGAGCACACTCGGCTTACCATGCTTTAGCCATTCACACGCCATCCATGTCAGAGCACCCGCAGCGGCGGCGGTATGCGTCGCCACCATGGCCATTCCGGCGTTGCCGTTCGCAGCCAGCGCGCTGCCCGCGTTGAATCCAAACCAACCGACCCAAAGCATGGCGGCACCGGCGACCGTCAACGTCATATTGTGTGGGGCCATGGCCGCATCCGGAAACCCCTTGCGTTTCCCCATTATCACGGCCGCCACGACCGCCGCAACGCCCGAGTTGATATGCACAACAGTACCACCCGCAAAATCCATGACACCCAGCTCACCAAGCCAGCCGCCACCCCAAACCCAGTGACACACGGGTGCGTAGACCAGAATCAACCAGAGTCCGGAAAACCAAAGAACTGCGGAGAACTTCATGCGCTCGGCAAAGCCGCCTACGATAAGAACGGGTGTGATGATGGCGAATGTCATCTGGAACATAAAATATACGGTTTCTGGAATGTCACCGCTCAGACTGTCCAGCCCAACTCCCTCGAGTAAAACCTTGCCTGAACCAATCGCGCGGTTCGCCGCGCCGCCATCACCGAAGGCCAGGCCATAGACGAATAGCAGCCACAAGACAGAGACAAGGCATGTAATGGCAAAACTTTGCATGAGCACAGAAAGCACATTCTTCCTGCGCACCAGGCCACAGTAAAAGAGCGCTAGGCCGGGGAGGGTCATGAACAGCACCAGTGCGGTGGACGTTAATAACCAGGCCGTATTACCCCCGTTTAACTCGCCATTCTCTTGAGCAATAGCGAGCGACGGTAACAATGAAATAAGCGTACCGGAAACGCATACGTGAATGCGCTTGAAAAAAGCGGTCATAACTTCTCTCCTCCCCCTGCTACGAGTTACAGCGCGTCTGGGCCAGCCTCGCCAGTGCGGATGCGGATTACTTGCTCCAAGTCGTAAACGAAAATCTTACCATCTCCGATCTTGCCGGTATTTGCCGTCTTGCTGATGGCATCGAGCACGGAGTCCAGCATATCATCGGCAACAGCCAGTTCGATCTTGACCTTTGGGAGAAAGTCGACGACGTATTCTGCGCCACGGTAGAGTTCCGTGTGCCCCTTCTGGCGGCCGAATCCTTTGACCTCGCTGACCGTAAGTCCCTGGACCCCAACCTCCGACAAGGCGTCACGGACATCGTCCAGTTTGAAGGGTTTTATGATTGCTGTGACTAATTTCATACCCATATCCTCCTCATCATGCTATGGGGCTAGCTGCGGTTTCGCTCGATTTATTACCCTCCCACGTACACACTATATCGTAATCAGCCCCTCTTGAAACCACCCTATCAAACGGGCCCTCGTACCTGGAGTGCTTAATGCCGTGCGACCGCCATAAAAAAACGGGCGCCGAAGCGCCCGTACCGCTTTCGCAGCAGAGGAGTCAATCTGTTACAGGTTGTAGCCCGCTTCGTCATGCAGGACGAGATCGAGACCCTCGGTTTCTTCCTCCTGCGTGACCCGTAGACCCACAATCCCGTCGATGATCTTGAGAATGATAAAGCTGACGACAAAGCAATAGACGATGGTCGTTACGACACCGACAAGCTGCTTGCCCACCTGGGCGCCCATGCTGACGCCCTCGTCCAGGCCCGCGCCGCCCAATGCCGCGTCGATAAAGACACCTGTCAAAAGCGCGCCGATAGCGCCGCCCACGGCGTGCACGCCGAAGACATCGAGCGAGTCGTCGTAACCCAAGGCCTTCTTGACCCGCACGGAGGCAACATAACACCCGACGCCGGTGGCAATGCCGATCGCCAGTGCACCCATTGGCCCCACGAATCCCGACGCGGGCGTGATGGCAACTAACCCTGCAACCGCGCCTGAGGCAATGCCCAGCGCGCTCGGTTTGCCATGGGCCAGCCATTCGGTAAACATCCACGCCAGAGCCGCCGTCGCGGTTGCGATCTGCGTCACCGCCATCGCCATCCCGGCGACACCGTCCGCCGCAAGCTCACTGCCGGCGTTGAAGCCAAACCAACCCACCCATAGCATGGAAGCACCCACGACGGTCAGAACCATGCTATGGGGCGGCATGGCGGTCTGCCCATAGCCCTTGCGCCTTCCAATCACCAGCGCGGCCGCGAGACCCGCGATCCCAGCATTGAGATGCACCACCGTGCCGCCGGCAAAGTCCTTGACGCCCAAATTGCCGAGCCAGCCTCCACCCCATACCCAATGACAGATGGGCGCGTACACCAAGGTAAGCCAGAGGCCCATGAACCAGAGCAGAGCCGAGAACTTCATGCGCTCCGCAAACGCCCCGACAATCAGGGCCGGCGTGATAATGGCAAAGGTGAGCTGGAATATGGCAAAGACGGTCTCCGGTATGCTGCCTTTCAGGGTGTCCACGCCCACGCCCTTCATGAAGGCCTTGCCAAGATCCCCGATGATGCTCCCCACGTCCTCGCCGAAGGCCAGGCTGTAGGCGTATAAGGCCCATAGCACAGTGACGAGACAGGTAATGGCGAAGCATTGCACCATGACAGACAACGCATTCTTTGAGCGAACCATCCCGGCATAAAAGAGCGAAAGCCCCGGGATGGTCATGAACAATACCAGCGCCGTTGCCGTCAGCATCCAGGCGGTATCACCCGAGTTCAAGGCGTCTTCAGCCATGACTACTGAAGGCAGTGAGCATGCGAGCACGGCGAGTAGGCCGCTGATGAAACCCCTCTTCATGCACAACAGGTTTTTAAATCGTGTCATCTCTTTTCTCCTCAAAGCATCCAGATCACAGCGCGTCCGGGCCGGTCTCACCGGTACGGATGCGCACAACCTGTTTCAGGTCATACACAAAGATCTTTCCATCACCAATCTTTCCGGTATTTGCGGCCTTGCTTATGCCATCAATCACCTGGTCTAGCTGATCATCGGCGACGGCTACCTCGATCTTGGCCTTGGGCAGAAAGTCGACGACATACTCAGCACCTCGGTACAGCTCCGTGTGTCCCTTCTGTCGGCCAAATCCTTTGACCTCGCTGACAGTAAGTCCGTGGACACCGGCCTCCGACAAGGCATCGCGGACGTCATCCAGCTTGAAGGGTTTGATAATCGCTGTGACTAGTTTCATACGTGTGCTCCCTATAAATACGTCTATCAGGGGCGGCTCTAGCGTGACGAGCGGAGCCGAACTGTTGATTAATAACTCGTACTCGCGAAGACGGTAAACACGACCCTGCCTTCGCACAAAGCGGTGCCGCCAAAGCTCTCGGTCTTATTCAAACGGATATGAAGCTTCCAACTAACAATAGACCTGACTCAAGGCCTGGATCTGATGTCTAAAAGAAAAACACCGCCCCGAGGCCGGCTGTCCATTGGGAATGCTTAGTGCGAAAACGCGTATCTTCAGTAAAGAAATTCATATCGGAAATATCGTAGCGCACTTCAGGTCGCAACAGGAGCGCAGTCGCTTTGCCGAGGCCGATTGTGGTGTTGAGGCTCAGCGTAGCGCCCCAGAGTTCCTGGGGAAACAATGTCGTGAAGCCATCATTATCGCTGTAGTATTCGAGCCGGAAACTGGGTTCAAAATAATCGTTGACCTTGTAGCGGGCATAGCCGGCGAGGCCCCACCACTTCGCATCCTTAACACCGAGGCCCGCCGCAGCGTTCCTCTCGTTTTGGTCCACGCCGTAATCGAAGTTGACCAAGAAGTTCCAACGATCGAAGGGACCAAGAAAGATCTGGGTATCCACCAGGTGCCGCCAGTCCGAATCATTATCGGTTTGTTCTGGCCCGCCGAGGTAGTTGGCGTAGATGGCGAGCCCGGGCATCGGGATCCAACCGATAGCGGGGCCGAAGGTCTTATCATCGTTATTGTCAATCGTGACATTCCACCCATTCAGCACATAGAAGTCGGTATAGAAGGTGTCGCTCCAGGGATAGCTCACATGAACGCCCGTGTCCTGGAAGGGAATGGCATAGGTGTAGAAAAAGCTATGGCTGTAATTCCAGTTTTTAATGGTTTCAATCGTTTCGCCCCCTATATGGGTCACGAATTTGCCCGCGTCGATGCGCAGACCTCGCCCGAGAGGTGCGAGATAACCCACCGAGGCCTGCTGGAAGGTCTTATCGAAGTCGGTTACCGAGTCACTCGCCGCGGCTGGCCCAACCGCCCCTTTGATGGTATCGACGATGATGTCTTGGGTTTCCCCAAAGGCGATATCGAACTTGAATCCGACCCCGCCTAACTGTGGGACCTTCTCGATTTCCAATTCCGCCAAAGAAAGTGTGAACGAATTGTGGTGGGTATCAAAGGTTCTGCCTTCGATACTGACATCCCTGCCTTTAATAGCCGAAAAGGCTTGGTTGTTGTTAACCGTGCTCCGGTCGGGCTCATTGAAGTTGTACACATAATAAGTATCGATCCAACCACGCGCCTTCACGCCAGAGAGCCACGAAAATCCAGTAAGTTGACCGAGGTCTTTGGTATCAGGCGCCGTGTATATCCCCACTACCGGCCATGCAGGCGGAGTAAGTTCAACTGCCGGTGCTGCTGCCTCCTCAACGGCAGGTGCGGTTTTCTCAGCCGCCTCCTCTACCTCTAGCCTTTCCTCTAGCTCTTCCATGCGCTGCTTAAGCTCTCGCATTTCGGTTTTTAAGGCCTCTGTTTCTGCGTCTTGCGCAGCCACCCCAGTGCTTATAACTAAAAGTAGAGCTGAGATTATGTTTGCTGTACCCGATAGTGTCCTCACCCTGATAAAGCTTAACGGATGATAAAACCACCGGAAGGCACACAATAGTGCTTTGAATCTAGACATGATCTTCCCCCCTAAAAATGGACATCTGGTTTTCATGCAGCGAGTTGCTCATATTCAATCGGGGACTTGTATCGGATGCCTGAGTGCACCCTTGTCAAGCCCCCGTAAAAATCGATCTCAATGTGGCCCCAAAGCGTTAATGTTTCTGACCAGGACGACCAGGACCAGGAAGCCGGTGACATCCCGCTAGCTGATTCTGCGAGTGCCGCGGGCATCGCCAGGAGGTTTGCAGCAAGACAGGTAATTAAGGTTTTCATTGGCCCTCTCCTTAACTGCACCTATAACAAGCCGAAGCCGATGACCTGCGCTCAGGTGGGCAGGTATGCGATTAAGTACGCAGATTCCGTGCCAAACACGTAACCATTCGTAGGTAACGGATCTACCGATGTTTTTTAGTTGGGAGGGTACATGGACGCCGCGTCCAAAAGGGGCGATCGTGCACCGCCATTGCGCACGGGGCGGGTGCTGTGCACAGCTTTGGTGCAGAGTGTCACGCTTGCTTTAGCTAGGGCATGACGATAAGTTGTGGGGTAATCAAAGCGCGTCCTGGTTAGTCCATGGGCGCAGAGTTTCCGCGATTGAAACGGACAACATGTCTAACGCCTGGCGGCTTGACGAAATCACGAAGGCCATCATGGACGCCTTGCCGGCCGATACCCGGCAGCTTACCCATGATGTTCAGAAGAACATTCGGGCAGCGATCAGCGCGGCGTTGGCCCGCTTGGATCTGGTCACGCGTGAGGAATTTGACGTGCAGGCAGCCCTTTTGGCCCGTACCCGCACCCGGCTTGAGGAAATGGAAGAGCGTGTCGCCAAGCTTGAAGCGGCAACGGCGAAAGCGAGCGCCGGAGCGAGCCCTAAGTCAAAAGCCCGCAAAAAGACACGCTAACGTTCCAATGTGGGGGGTCCCACCCACCTTCGTGCGAGGTCAGAGGCACGCACAACGCACGAACGAAGGATTGCGAGTCAAAAAATGATCGCGCTCTGGCGCTCCTTCGCGAGCCGGGACCTGGCTCGCCGGAAGCGCCGCGGCAATCAGGGGATAAAAAGACAAAAAGCCCAAGCGGCAACGGAACAATCCATGTCCCTCGCCATCGTCTACACGCGGGCCCAGGTGGGGATCCGTGCCCCCCTTGTGACCGTTGAGGTCCACCTGTCGAGCGGGCTCCCCGGTCTCTCGATTGTGGGTTTGCCCGAGGCCGCCGTGAAGGAAAGCAAGGACCGTGTGCGCAGCGCCTTGATCACCAACCGCTTCGATTTTCCATTACGACGCATCACCATCAATCTCGCGCCGGCGGATCTCCCCAAGGAAGGCGGCCGTTTTGATCTCGCCATTGCGCTGGGGATCCTTGCCGCCTCGGGTCAGATCCCCATTCCTCCACTCGCGCATCACGAATTTGTTGGCGAACTGGCCCTGACTGGCGAATTACGGCCCATCCGCGGTGTCTTACCGGTAGCGCTGGCGGCGCGGAACGCTGGACGAGGACTTGTCGCACCGAGGGACAACGCGGACGAAGCAGCGCTGGTCGCCGATGCGACGGTATTGCCGAGCCAACATCTGATGGAGGTCTGTGCTCATCTCTGCGGCACCATCGCGATTGAGGCGCATACGAGGGTGTTCACCGTGCCCCGGCCTCACAATGCCTATGACTTGTCAGACGTGAGGTCCCAGCACCACGCCAAGCGCGCCCTGGAGATTGCCGCTGCCGGTGGCCACAACCTCCTGATGATCGGTCCGCCCGGTACCGGTAAGACCATGCTCGCCAGCCGCATGGCCGGGATCTTGCCGCCCATGACCGAAGAGCAGGCATTGAGCGCCGCCGCGGTGGCCTCCGTCAGTACGCTCGGGTTTAGGAT
>JAKEHO010000099.1 GCA_022614965.1 Gammaproteobacteria bacterium | reverse complement strand
TTCACCGGAAGCCGTAATGATCTCAACTTCCCATAGACTAATAAATCGAGACTGTGCACCTATGCTATCCCTGTATGAATATTCGTTATGCAGCTCAAGCGACCCATGCGAGTTCTTAATGGGCCGGCGCCTGTGCAACCAATGCATCATAAAGGTTCAGCAAACCGAAACGGCTTACCAGTTTACGTATCTCCTTTAGCTCGTCCTGAGCGACAACCCCTTTCCAGATGCCGACGCGTTGTTGCGATAGGGGCTCCTGTAAGCGTTCCAGAGTAGTGCTCGCCTTCCCAGTTAATTGCAACACCATCTCGTAATCATCCGACTTACCGGAAAACTGCGCGACTTTCTCCTCCCAGTCCTCACCGACAAATTCAACGACGGATTTCATCACCACGCGCGGCTGCAACACCAACTTTTCATAACTTACTTCAAGGTAGCGATCGGGCCCGAGTTTCAATTCATGTTGGACCTTTTCTGCGCCGCCCATGAACCGACACCAACGTTCAACAAATTCCTCCACTGTGTCCCATTTTTGGGCCTGTTTAAGGGAGGCGTACACGTCGCGCGGATCACGTTTGATATGAATCACCTTCGCATCAGGCCATCCCCTGAAGATCTTGTCCATATGAATGATGTTGCCGGGGGTCTTTTCCACCCAACGCCGTTTGCCCTCGCGTCGAGCGAAGGTCCCAAGAAATCGATCAAGAAACTCAATGACACTCGAGCTTGCCCTCACCATTTCATCCACCGCACTACGCTCGAATTCATAAAATTGCGCTAGCCGCCCGATGCGTACGGCGAAGTCCGATCCAACAAGTGCATCCCAATCGAGATCAAACCAGTAGGTCTCAAGTCCGGAGGCGATTTTTGAATGCTGCCCGAGCATGGCCCTTAACAGGGTTGTTCCAGACTTGAACATGCCGCCTATAAAGATGGGAGGTTGCATCTCCATAGCACCTCCATCAAACATCACGTCCCTCGCGGCTCAGCAACCATTCAGCCACTTCCAGCTCGAACGGCTCATCGATATTCACCACGGGGCGTTCAATTACGACCGCAACGCAATTCTTTTCCAAGATGCGGCCGCCCTCGAGGAGGGTAGCTCGTTTTACTGCGTAGCAGATGCCATTGCGGAAATAGTATGGAGGTATTTTCTGCCGGATACTGAATTCGGCTCCATCCTCAAGGTAGAAGTTAATGATCCCCGTATCATCTACAGTGAGACATTTTTGTGGTGTAAAATGCGCTGGCGCCAAGTTCACCGTGGCTGCGGCATCGAAGTCTCCCGTCAGTAATGCCGACATCGTTCGCTCCACATCCTCGGCCCGACGTAGCGGGCTCGTTGGTTCCAGCAGGATCGAAATTTCAAATCGACGGCCGTAATGCTTTTCCGCTTCGAGCCAGGCGTGCCGCCACATCCCAGCCGAAGTTGCCGTATCCGTCGACAGTTCTCCTAGTCGCATGAATGGAACGTCCAGCGAATATCGACGGCCTTCATTTGCGATTTCTTCATCATCCGTCGACAGAATCGCGTGATCTAACCACGGCAGTGAGTGGGCAATTTGCGCTGCACGTCCCACTAAGGAGACACCCCCCACCTTACGAAGATTCTTTTTTGGGATCGCTTTACTGCCACCGCGCGCCGGCACCACAGCAAGGACGCTCAATCCTTCCCAGGTCATGATTGGAAATGGGCCGCGGCTACGCTGGCTTGCGTGCGATTATTGAGAAGCTGACAGGAAAGCTTGTGTGGTCGCGAATCAAGTTTTTGGGGAACTCTCTATCCCAGCTCATGAGTTGCGGGAAGTGCTCATCGAAAAACCACCGTTCCATATCGTTTCGCCGATCCGGTGGGAAATACTGAAGCGCCTGAGTCCAACAATAAGCAATCGCTGAGAAGGGCCCACCCTCGAGCTCGAATCCTTCGGGGTTTAATCCAGCCGTTTCCATTACCCGCATCATGCCAAACGGCGTGTATCGCAAATAATCATCAGGCATCTGATGCAGTTCACGCAAAATCGGTTCAAACACGTAGACACGGCCATTTGCCTTAGCGATGCGTGCCATCTCAGTAAACAAGGTTTCCTGATCTGCAACGTGATGCACAAGATTGGGCACTATGACAATATCGGCAACGCCGGTGTCAAGGCCTGTTGCCTCAATCCGGGCACGCTTCATAACAGGTACACGAAGGCATCGTGGGTCATCGACCATTTGGGAATTATAGGCACCACGCCCATCAGCACTCTCCGGGCTGCAATCGACGGAAATAAAATTCCGATCATGAAAGAACGGAGCAAACAAGCTGATGCCCCCGTACAGAAGGCCACGCTCAAGCGAAACGATGGTGGCATCGGCAGGAACCTCACGAGCAAGCCTGCGGATATCCCGCAAGAGCTGCTGGAAGTGAGGCCAGCGGGTCTCAACCTGAAAAACCCGTTCAGCCAACATCGCTGCGTGCGCGTCAAGTTGCTCTTGCGTATACAACGACATTTACATCCTCTGATCCAGTCTTGCGGTTGTGCCTAGTTGAGCTACAAAACCCATTTCAAAAGCGTTCCGTTTACCCCGGCGTGCCCATAGTCGCACAGTTCCGCATGATCTGTCGATGCTACCACCCAGAGTGAGATCGAAACTTTCATCCTCCCGACGTCTCAGTCCTTCCTTGCAAGGGTTGCGTAAAGGCAATCGCCGATCCCCCGCATCTCAAGATAATGTCGCCAGAACGAATCGAGTAACTGACTATCGATATGTGGTAATTGCTTCGAACCACTCGGCTTACGATCACGCAACCAGCCAAATGCGTTAGATAAGCCAAAGCGATGGTGGCAGCGATTGGAAACAACGGTAAAGCCGGCGCGTTCAGCGCAATGACGCAGGGACTCTGCGTCGAAATACCAACGATGTACTGCACGATAGAAAAAGCGCGGGTAATCCTCTGGTAACAGATCCATGAGAAAATCGCTTCTATTAGGTGTTGATAGGAGTAGTTTGCCACTCGGTTTTATTAGGAGCGCAATATCGGCGAGAAACCGATGAGGATCACGCACATGCTCAATCACAGCAAAGCTGAATGCTAAGTCTATGCTTTCCGATGCAGCCACCACCGCATCCGCGCTATTGGAATATACTGTGTAGCCACGCTTTCTAAGCGACTCGTGATAGGCTTCACATGGCTCTAATGCTACGACTTCTCCTGCCAAACCAGCAATATGATCAAGAAAGCTGCCCGCCGCACAGCCAATATCAGCGACCACCTTGCCACGTACAGATTCGGGCCAAAGTTCAGTGAGATTTTGCAGTTGAAATGCATCATGCTCGGCGAAAAATCCGGCAGCATCAGTCGGTTCTGCAAGCAACGCTCGATATTCCTCCGTACGATAGAAATCTTCCTCTTTACAGGTCGCCTCATCAAGCCGCTCGACGCCACAGCCGCCGCACCGTCCGACGGCTGCACCGGGCCCAGTCAGATTTCCGAATGCCCCATCACGAACAGGACCACGGTAGACAATCTGCCAGTCATCGCTCCCGCAAATTTCACACGGATCGAACGATGCCGTCATGCGGGGTTCCCTACGACGTAGTGAAGCCGTTTCTGGATGCAGAAATCGGTATCTGCCAAAATCGCAGCGATGCGTTCCCCGGCCTTCCCGTCACCGAACAGATCCGAGCTTGAATAGCGGCCATGGTTAATCTGGAAGCGGGCCACGGCCTCGATCTCAGCGGCATCATAATCAACATGAACCACGTTCTCGCCATGCTCGCGGCCCAATTGTCGGGTACCGATATTCACACCTGGCACCCCAAGGAAAGACCCTTCACGTAACGCCGACGAAGAATTGCCAATTAAGCATGCCGCGTTATAAATGACGCGCGCATAATCCTCGACTCCAAAGTTTCTATAAAAGTGAAGGTTGTCAGGATTGTGACGTTCGCGATACATGCGTAATCCTTTAGAGACGTCATCCGAACCCGCATCCACATTCGGCCACAGCCATGCCGTTTGCATACCCAGTGCCATCACGGCTTTAAGCGTCTCGTTGACCTGGTCGAAGCCACAGCCATACTCCGTAGTTACCGGATGCTGGAGCACGACGACATAAGGTTTACTGGGATCAATGCGTGCTCCTACACCACGGTACCTCTCGAAGAGATTTGGTGAGAGGGTCAAATCAATATCTGCAATGATGTCAATGGAAGGACATCCCGTGTAATGAACCATTGCAGGATCTTCTCCCATACGCACTAAGTAATCAGCGGCCCGTTTCGTTGCTGCGAAGTGAATATGGCTAAGTTTGGTCACCGCATGGCGAACACTTTCATCAATCGATCCGGTCACCTCCCCTCCCTGGACATGTGCGAGCGGGATGTTCATATAGCTCGCGGCTACGGCAGTGGCCATCGTTTCGAAGCGATCAGCGACAGTCAGTACGACATCCGGCTTGATATTTTCAAACTGCGTGGCAAGTTCCATGATGGCCATCCCAGTCGACTTTGCCATCGTTGTCGGTGTCTCACCCTCAACGATGGAATAAACTGTCGCAATGGGTTCAAAGCCGTCGCGCCTGATGAGTTCGTGCACGTTCCCAAAGCGGTATAGAAGCGCGCTCGCTCCAACAATGAGTTGTAACTCAAAGTCAGGACGTTCATGGATCGCATTCAATACTGATTTAATACGCCCGTAGTTGGCACGACTATTAACGACAACGCAAACCTTGCGTTTTACCACGATTCGGAGCCTCTAGTCCGTCGCCAAATCTTCCCAGACCAATAGCCGATTAGGTGTCACATCGCGCTTTAGGCGGCGGCCAATAATCCGGTCTATTTCAGCTGCCGAGATCCCGGTACCGGGTTTCTTGAAGGTCAGCATTTCCGCGGTCAATTTCGTGCCGGCTGGAAGGACACGGGCAGGCGCGACACTTTTTGTAAATAAAGCACGCATATCGGTAAGTGTGCCCGCCATCCGGTCCTTGTCCACTGGATTGCGGTTCATAGTGGAAAACGCTTCTTTTGCCTCTACTAGAAATTTTAATTCTGCCGTTGTTAATGATGCCGGAACATCGGCGCCGAACATGCGCCGGTCAAATGTCAGATGTACCTCAATAAGATTTGCACCGCGCGCCATGGCCGCGAGCGCTGGCCACAACGTGCCAGAGTGATCGGATAAGCCAACCGGGCAGTGAAAGCGCTTGCGGAGATCATCCATTACATTAAGGCCTACTTGTTCAAGCGGCGTTGGATATCTACTGGTGCATTGAAACAAGGCAACAGGAACTTTCATATTGCCAATAAAGCTAACGGTCCTAGCGATCTCATCTTGAGTGCTCATCCCCGTCGACAACAACATTGGATTGCCAATCGATGCCATGGCCGCCAACATATCCCAGGACTGAAACTCGCCCGAACCCACTTTCCAAGCAGGCACGCCGATCTCCTTTAGAAGCTCCACCGCTGCAACGGAAAAGGCCGAACTTAGAAAAACTAATCCCTTATCAGCCGCGTGATCGGCAAGGCCCCGCCATGCTGCTGGGCTGAATTCCATCCTCTTCCAATAGTCAAAGCGTGTTGCATCTTCTTGGCCAAACCGCACGCGGAATGGCTCATCCAAGGTGGATTCCGCCTCCGCAATATGAGTCTGAAACTTGACCGCATCGGCTCGCGCCTCGGCAGCCGCGTCAATAAAGGCATGCGCCAGCCCGAGCGAACCATCATGCGCCAGACCGATCTCCGCGATTAAAAACGTGGGCTCACCCGGGCCTATCGCCTTGTGACCGATTAAAAACCTGTCTGACACTTGCGGCTGTGATAGGGGAACTACAGGACTTTTAGGCACGCTACCGCCATGCAGAGGCCAAATCATCGACTCCGCACAGCGCACGGGACGGGATGAATGCCGATAACTCAACCGTCGTAAGGTTCGATCGAGTTATCGCCCTATCCCATGTTCAATCTTGACTCTGCCACTAAGCCCAAGATCCGTGGCACTAATACCTTTTCTTTACCTACCTTTGAGGCGACATCCTTGTACCTAGCATTTGGATCACTCAGCGCAGTTAACATAAAAGCGTCACAGTCCGATGCGCCGTCCAGAGTGGTGCGCACCGGCCGGTCGAGAAACCGGCTACGGTCGCTACCAGGATCATAGATACCGATGATCACGATGCCGTGCTCTTGCGCACGGAGCGAGGCAATCTCTGCAAGCTCTGAAACACCGCAAAGCAGAATTCGTGACCAACCATTTTTCTTGCAGATGCCGAATGTCTCCACACAGGAGGCACTGGCTTTCCGATAAAACTCGAAGGAACTGGATAAGTACTCCGCCGTGAGGCGACTTTTTTCCGCAAATCCCTTGGGCGTCAGGTAATACAAATAGCGGTTTGCCGGCGCCTGCCGGATCTTGATGAGTCCCTTGCGAACACAACGCTTCAGGTAGGAATTCGCAAGTCCCAGGGCAACACCCATCCGTTGCGCCAGATGTCGCTGGGTCACGTTACTCTTGCCCTCGATGGTCTCGAGGATTTCGAGGGTGAGCGAGTCTTCCTTGTCCTTCGTGTTCATATTATGAACACTATAGTTACAAGCCTTCCCGCCGTCAAGCCTCGGTTGATCAGATAGTTAAATGGGTATCACCCACTGCCCGGTGGGGCCCTTGTGACGCGTTGTCCGGAGCTCCGGCAACGGGGTTCGATTGCACGCTCGCACGCTTCCGATCGACCCTTCCGCTGCCCCCGGCCCCTTCAGAGGATGCGCTCGATGCTATTGGCGCTCAGTTGCACAGGAGCCGAACGCCCCACAATCTCCAGTAGTAAGACCACCCGCTCGTGACTCGTCTTGGCGTAGTAGATCGCCTCATACCCCGCCATTGCGCCATCCACGATCCGAACCTTGTCGCCCCTTCGGAAATCCGGCTTTGGTGGTTCCTGGATCCCATCGGCATCCTCCTGGGCTCTCAAGGTCGATATAAGACTATCCGGGACCTGGGCAGGGGCATCACCAAACCGAACAAGATGCGCCACACCAAGTGTCGAACGGATTGGTCCCCAGTTATCCGTGTCGGCACTGAGGCGAGTAAACAAATAACGCGGAAACATCGGCTCAATTAGGACGAGCGAGCGCCCCTTGCGCCGCCGACGGTTCCGCATGAGGGGCAGGTAGGTCTCGTAACCCTGCCGTTGCAGATTTTCCAATGCGAGGCGTTCTTGGCGAGGCTTCGAATAGATGAGATACCAAGCTTTCATGGTCGAGACATCAAGGTACTATACCCAATCAAAGTTGTGAGTACGTTTGCCCAGCAGCTAACTGCCAGATGCTGATTTGGAAGAGTTGGCTTCCGAACTCTTGTAAGAAGGCAAAATTGACGGACTGGTGAATTCAACTGACTAGCGTTTTTTATAAGCGCCACAACGCCACACCATCTGGCACATGATTTCGTGGCAGCTCCGCTGTCACGTCCACGACTATGCCCCGGCCGTTAGCGAGCAGTTTTGTTATTCCGTTCCATCCCATCTCAACGTATTGTCGATGGGGTACAGCTAAGATGACAGCATGGGCCGGCGTCAGCGCGTCGTATGCCAAGATATCAAGATCATAGTGATGACGCCTTGCCTCCTGCTCTCCGACGAGTGGATCATGCGCCTGTACCTGCACGCCGTACTCCGCTAATTCCGTGACGATATCGATTACACGCGTATTACGCAGATCTGGAACATTTGCTTTGAACGCAATACCAAGGATCGTGACAATACAGCCCTTTACGCTTAGTCCTGCCTGAATAAGAAGCTTGACGACCTGCCGTGCAACGTAGTTACCCATTGCATCGTTAATGCCGCGACCAGCCAGAATGACCCTTGGGTTGTAGCCGAGCATCGCCGCTTTATGGGTCAAATAATAGGGATCGACACCGATACAGTGACCGCCAACAAGACCCGGAACAAAGGGCAGAAAGTTCCACTTTGTCCCTGCCGCGGATAGAACGTCGTGTGTATCGATTCCCATTCGATTAAATATCAAGGCGAGCTCATTCATTAATGCGATATTCAGATCCCGTTGCGTGTTCTCGATGACTTTTGCGGCCTCGGCCACCTTGATCGAGGGGGCGCGATAGACGCCGGCTGTAACTACTGACTCATATATCTGAGCGACGGTCTCGAGCGTCCCCGGATCCTGGCTGGCAACAACTTTGGTAATCGACGTAAAGGTATGCTCCTTGTCACCGGGATTGATGCGTTCTGGGGAATAGGCCACGAAAAAATCTCGACCACAGGTCAGCCCTGATTCCCCTTCCAGTACCGGCACGCAATCTTCCTCCGTGGCACCGGGATAAACTGTGGATTCATAGGTCACGATATCGCCCGGCTTGAGCTGCCGACCCAATGTCTCTGACGCCCGCAATAGCGGAGAGAGATTAGGTTGTTTAGCCTTATCAATCGGCGTCGGCGTCGCAACAATATGAAAGTCGGCGGAACTTAACTGATTTGGATCTGAAGTAAAGAGAATATCGCTCTCCGCAAGTGTTTCCGCTTCGACCTCATTGGTACGATCAAAACCTTTGTTCAGTTCCGCGATCCGATCTGGATCAATATCAAACCCGATGACCCTCCCTTTCTGCCCAAAGGCGACAGCCACTGGGAGACCCACATAGCCAAGTCCAATCACCGAGATCTTCCTACCGTATGCCATTACGTCACCTCATAATAGTCCTTGTACCAGTCAACAAACCTGCTGATCCCTGTCTCGATAGGTGTCGAAGGCTTGTAACCGATGTCTCTGGCGAGATCATCGACATCGGCGTAGGTGTCTGTCACGTCACCGGGCTGCATGGGGAGCATATTCTTGATCGCCTTTTTCCCAAGGTAACTTTCTAGCAGTTCAATGTAGCGTGTCAGCGCCACTGGGTTGTGGTTACCTATATTATAGAGTCTGTAAGGCGCTCGGCTCGTGCCTGGATCGGGACAATCACCGGACCAAACATCGTTGGGTTTCGCAACATCGTCTATTACACGCTCCACTCCTTCTACAATATCGTCAATATAGGTAAAGTCGCGCCGATGGTTTCCATAATTGAAAACATCGATGGGCTTACCATCAAGAATGTTTCGCGTAAACAGGAAAAGTGACATATCGGGTCGGCCCCAGGGGCCATACACAGTAAATAAGCGCAGTCCCGTTGTTGGAATTCCATAAAGGTGGCTATAAGTATGCGCCATCAGTTCGTTTGCCTTCTTGGTCGCACCATAAAGCGAAACCGGATGATCAACATTGTCGTGGACGGAAAATGGAAGTTTAGTATTAGCGCCGTACACCGAACTTGATGAGGCATAAACGAAATGCTCTACGCCATGGTGGCGACATCCTTCTAATATGTTCATAAACCCGATTAAATTTGAATCGATATAAGCCCGCGGATTGACAAGGGAATACCGAACACCGGCCTGCGCTGCGAGATGTGCCACGCGTTGAGGTTTAACATCAGAAAAAAGCCTTTCCATCGCCGGCCCATCCACAATATCAAGTCGCATGAAGCGGAATCTTTCGTACTGCTCAAGATTCGCCAGCCGGTCGTCCTTCAACTTGACATCGTAGTAGTCACTGAGATTGTCAATTCCCACAACGTGATCTCCGCGCGCAAGCAACCGCTTGCTAAGCGCCGAACCGATGAACCCTGCTGCCCCGGTGACTAGTATTCTCATAAAACTTGCTAGTGCACTGAAGCTTCGTATGCGGCTTGCCTAGCTGGATCCACTGTGTTTTTGCGACTGCGCATTGAGATCCAACCGCAGAGTATTACCTTTATCATTTTTCGCCTCACACCGGAGAGTTGCTTTCTTCTTCGTAAGCTTCCAGCGTGTCTCCCTCACATTGCACATTGCCAAATGCTGCAGATGAGGAGTCATTAGCGCCAAAGCAAGGCTAAACTAGCAGTCCTTTCCGCGTTGATGGATTTGGCGTTTGAGATATTTCCTCAAGATGCCGCCGCTGCAGTACCGGCATTAACTCAAAATAGGGACGGATAATTTCCGAATTCGACTCTTCGAAGGCACTGAACGGCCCATCGAAATGAACCTTCCCGTCATGAAGCATGATCGTTCTTGGCCGCAGTCTAAAGAGAAGATCCTTATCGTGTGTGATAATAACAGTCGTCCTTTGTGAACCATCCGGCAGATTCATATTATGTGTAGCCATAATTAATTTATGAATTTGTTCTGAACTGACCGGATCGAGACCTGTTGTGGGTTCATCATAAAAAATTACATAGGGATCCATTGAGAGCGCACGAGCAATGGCCAGACGTTTTGCCATTCCGCCTGATAATCTGTTTTGATCACTGTTCAGAAAATCCAAATCAGTAGGCAACCCAACATCACCTAGTGTTCGCTTCGCGATCGGCAAAATGGCATCATCATCAAGCCCTTTAACTTCACTTAGCCACAAAGCAATATTTTTATAAATAGAACCTGAAAAGAGTGCATTACGCTGAAATACAACGCCCCAGTGCTTATGAATATCATCTATTTCGAAGCTATCGAACTCGGCCAGGTCCTTTGATTTCCCATTTTTGTGGGCGTGATCAAATACGAGGATTCTTCCGGTGTCTGGAGGGTATTGGCCGAGTATGGTATTGAGGAGCACCGTTTTGCCACACCCCGATCCGCCCACAATAGCAATAACTTCTCCACTGGAGATTTTTAGAATAATCCCGCGTAATACTTTATTCTCTTTGAATGATTTATAGAGATTCTCAATCAGTATTTCTGTTGTCGCTTCAGTCTTCATTTAGTTTTTTAAATCAACAGGGCCATAATACGGGCATTGAGCCACTTACAACAGTGATCATGCCAGTTGATGAAAATTGACTTTGTATCGCATTGAGAAACCCTCAGGCAAGAAAAATGGCAGCGATTGGATGCAGTGAAACAACTGAACTTGTCGTTACACTCCGTAAAGTCTTGGCTCGAATCAGGTTAAACAGTAAGAAAGCAAAACTATCCTGGTTGAGGCCAGGCAATAACATAACTGAATGCCGGATAGCTGATAACGTCTATTGTAAGAATACATCCCATGACTCCGGCCTTCTGCTTAAGGCTGGCCGGTTTCAGGAGGTTGGCGTGGGCTCTCTTGTAGTCGTTGCTTCAAAAGTTATTGGTTCCAATCAACGTTCTCATAAGTAGCGCATTAAGATAGGCGTTGGCCTCTTTGTCAGCCGGCTCCTAAAGCCTCGCCCACTGTGCGAGTGCGAGTCTCATTGATGATGAAATCGGAGTCCAGGTCCAGTGTTCAATAAGTGAACACTAATGTCAACAGGCAGAGCGCCGTTGAGCGGTTGGGTGGTGACGCGGATGACATGGGAGTGCGCAGCCAATTTAGATCTCTCGGCCCGCCTTCAGCTCCCCACAGATGACAGCGGCATTGGGCAACGGCGACAGGTTAGCCGGTTCAATTCAGCCGAAGGGCGTTTCTTCCTCTTCGTTTTCGGCAGCCTCGGGAGAAGAGGCTTTATCCGGTGCAGGTCGACCCTTGGACTCGCTCGTCTGGTGATGCGTACTCGGGCGCCTCTTTTCAGAGTGCTCCAGCTCGCTAATCGACTTTATCGGGATAAAACAATCGCCCGCCGCATTGCAGACGATCCCCTCCTGATCCCAAGGAAGTCTTCGATACGCGGCGACCTCGTCCAAACCAAGATAGGGATATTTGATAATGTCAAAGTAGGGAGAGTAATCGAAATCCTTTGGCGTAAAGAGGCGCGTGTTGCGCCGATATAGTCGCACAGTCCCGTCGTCGCGGCGCTCGGCGACGGGGAGGATGGGAAACTGAACCGATCCAAAGGCCTCCGCGAGCATCGATGAGCACACCACACGCGTCGACTCATTTAAATTTAGTGCAAAGAGACTTGAACGCCACCGTCTTGGAAGCAACGTATACGGATACAGAAAACGCGCAAGGTCAAGCAAATGGCGGATGTCGTAATCATGGCCCAATTTAGAAAGCGCATAAGCAATCACGCGTCGCGTATCGGCACGCGTTAGCCCATGGGGCCGGCAAATACGCAAATGCTCACGATGATACTTTTTAACCGGGTTTACCACCGTTCCCTCGCCAAGCACGGCTTCCATCAGCAGTTGCTCGCGGGGATCGCCCGCATAGTGCTCCGATATTTTCTCCTGAAGCGCGACATCCTTGATGTCATCGAGCCGTCCAATGTAAAGTGCGGTGTGCGTCCACGGGCTCTGGGTGACTAGTTTGATGACATGACTTACCCGCGTGCGACCTTCCACCAAGAGCACATCGCCTTGCCGGATCTCCTCGCAGAGGCGCTCAAAATCAATCAACGGTACGATGTCAGGGTCTGGCTCCGGATCCTTCACCAGAAACTCCGTGATCGAATCAATCAGCCATTTCTTCGGTCGCTTCCACACGGTTTTGCACCAAACCTTTGTCCGCCGTCAGTAAAGTTTAGACCAAAACATATAGAGACGTTAGCCATACTGCTCTGTAAAAAAGCGAACTACTTACCCTATAAACAATGGGTTTCAGCCCAACGGCCATGAGGACAATGCGCCAGAGACCATTTTGGACTTAAGCATCATACACTTCATCTCCTTATATCGACTTTGGACAATTCAATAGTCAGTACATTTTTCAGTAGGAACTACGTAATAAAGGAGTAATAATATTAAGGAGTATGTCTAAACATCATTGGCTCAGCCACTACGGGCTGCATCCAATAGGTACCATTCCTACTCGCGGGAGGTCAAGAATATGAAACAATTCACTACATGCCTAATGGCCGTACTCCTCCTTTGTTCGTTCGCTGGCTGCACCACCGAAACGGAGGGGGGCGCAAAGGCAATCGTTGCAAAGGCGATCACCTATGCGGATGCAAACGGCGCCGAGGCGGCCTTTACGGCGATCAATGACCCAAAGGGCGACTTCGTACGGGGCGATTTGTACGTGTTCGTGGTCGATGTTGACGGGAACTATGTCGCCGGCGCACCCTTCGCCGAAAAGCGAGGGAAAGAAATGGTTTCCGAAGACGGTAAACCTATCGGCCGCGAGCTTGCGACAACCGCAACCACCGAGGGAACCTGGATCAGCTACCAGTGGAAACAGCCATCGACCGGTACAGTGACTAACAAGAAGTCCTGGGTGGTGCGCCACGCGAACCATGTCTTTGGGGCCGGGATCTACGAATAGATCGAGATCGTCATCACTCAAAGCGATCGGAACCCCGCTCTTGCGGGGTTCTTTTTGCCTCAAAAGGAGCGCCCACAAGGCGATTCGAATACCCGTTGCCACCGTGAACGGTGGTTGTACTCGATCGACTAATCGACGGGAACCTGGCCGCTTCAGATATAACGCCAAATAAGTCGAATTTAGCCTTCAAGCCAGATCCAGGTCGTCATCGACTCTATCACCTTTTGCGGCCTTTCAGATCAGCTAGAATAATGTGGGTACTCGAAATATCTAGAGACTGAATTTCAGTCTAACCCTACCAGCATCGGCTTATGGCGATCGTATTAGCAACTATTTACGAGCCTCGGAACGTTTTCTTTTCAGCGGAGGTTTCCTGCTGCCACGTTAGTGTTGCATTACAATTCTACACGTGTTCTTCTGATCCTCTTAAATCGTAGTTAGTCGTGAAGCGAGGCTGATGGATACCTACAACAATTGGACCAGTTTATTGCGTAACAGCTTTACTGAGTTTGTTCAAGCGCTAGCTGAGTACTTACCGAGTTTGATCGTAGCGCTTGTGCTCCTGGTGATTGGATGGCTCCTCGCCCGTCTGATGCGCACGCTAATCCTGAGATTTGGTGCCGGCATTGACCGGCTAGTCGCAGCAACGCGCAAGCGAACAGGACAATCCGCCCTTCAAGCACGTTGGCCACTATCGAGGATCGCAGCGAATGTCATCTTCTGGCTTGTTATTCTGTTCTTTGTCACGGCGGCAGCCGAAAGCCTCGGATTGCCAGGTCTCGCGGACTGGCTTGGCCAACTTATCGTCTATCTCCCCAAGGTGCTCGCTGGTGGCGTAATCGTACTTATTGGTTATTTTCTAGGGGCATTGGCCCGCGATGTTGTCATTGCATCTGCAACATCCAAACGGATGGTATATGCCGTTTCACTGGGTCACATGATCCAAGTCATTATCATCACATTCGCCGTGGTTCTTGGTGTTGGCCAATTGGATCTCAACATTCACCTATTGGTCAACGTCATAACGATAGTAGCAGCAGCGATCTTTGGCGGTGCGGCACTTGCGTTCGGCCTAGGAGCAGGGACGTCCGTCAGTAACATAATAGCTTCATACGACATCCGACGGGCATACCGGGTGGGTCAAAGAATACGGGTCAACGGCATAGAAGGTGAAATCTTGGAGCTAACACCTACCGCAGTCGTACTCGACACTCAGGAGGGACGCGCTTTGATTCCAGCCAAGGTCTTCATTGACAATGCATCGATCCTGATAGGTCTTGAGGACGATACGGATGCCTAATCCGCTTGCTCTGGAGTTCATAGCGTTACATCCACAAGATGCAGCGCGAACACTCATACGGTTGGATTCAGAGGAATTGACCGACTTTATAGACGCACTTCCTGGAAATTTAGCCGCGGAAGTACTTAAGTATATGCCTCTCCCATCAGCCGCGCAGTGTCTGGAGTTTATTTCGACCGCTCAGGCGGCTGCCATTTGCACTCACCTGTCGATATCTACTACGGGACTCCTAATACGTCGTGTGAACAAAGGCTCGCGCAAACGGATAACACAAGCTTTGCCACAGCATATTGGCGCCTCTTTGCGGGTAATCTTGGGCTATTCCGAAGGCGTGATCGGATCTGTCATAGATCCTCTAACATTGACTTTGCCTGAGCATGTCACTGTTGACGAAGCCATATCACTTTTAAAGAAAGCGCCGGACAATGTCTCCCACTTCTTATATGTACTCGATGAATTACACCACGTAACGGGCATGGTAGACGTTCGGGATTTGTTATTGACCGATGGCAAGGCCTCCATTCAGACAATCATGCGGCACGATGTGGTCCCGTTACATGCTCAGGAGAGTATCCTTGCAGTTGCAAATCACTCAACGTGGTCAATATTCGATATCCTGCCTGTCATCGATCGGAAGGGCGTTTATTTGGGAACGCTGCATAAACGAACTGTGCAAAGCAGTTTGGAAGACTTGGACCAGGAACCGCTCTACGATCCGATTCCTGGCGGGCCGATGCTCGAGCTCGCCGAGCTATTATGGACGAGCCTCGCCTCACTGCTCGTAACAACCACAGTACATAGCACTAACAAGGGAAAGAACCGTGCCGACTGATCACGCTAAGGCGGTCTACGCCTTGCACCGGGAGCTGTTGGAGCGCTATCCCGCCGAGGCAGCCCGGCTGCTTGAAAAATCCCCAGTGCGCGAGATCGCTAAGGTTCTCGAAGCACAGCCCTTGAAGTTCACGATCCCGGTCTGGGAGCGACTCGCTCCGGACATTGGAACCCGAGTATTTAAAATGATCAAAGAGCCGCGAGCCGTTGCGGTTCTCAATCGAATGGATCCAAATCGGGGCGCGGCTTTACTTGCTGGATGTGACAAAGAAGACAGGGAGCACTACATCATGTTAGTAAGCCCTAATACAGCAAGGGATTTGCGTATGGTAATGTCCTATCCGGTTGATTCCGCTGGCGCGCTCATGGACCCGCGGGTTTTTTTGTTTCGGGCAGATATGACAGTTAGGGAGGTATTGTCGCGACTTCGATCAAGCAAGCGTCGTGGAGTGCGCGTCGTTTTTGTTGTCGATGCAAACAACCACCTAGAAGGGATGGTGCCGGTGCAGGATCTTGCACTGGCAAAACATGCAACGCGGTTGCATGAAATCATGCTTGCGGTTCCTGAATCCGTGGACGCGATTGCATCCCGTGAAGAAACGGTGGACAAGTTCGATCGGTATCGACTTACGGACCTGCCAGTCGTGGATTTTGAAGGGCGATTGCTCGGTGTGGTCCTCTACCATACCCTGGTTTCGGCAGCGGAGGATGAACTCGCGGCAAAAATGCAGACTATGGTCGGCGTCAGCAGAGACGAACGGGCACTCTCCAAGGCCTCATTTGCAGTGCGCAAACGGTTGCCCTGGTTGCAGATCAATCTCGCTACAGCCTTCCTTGCCGCCTCGGTCGTGGGACTGTTCGAAAGTACAATTGCAAAGTACACGGCTCTAGCCGTATTGCTACCGGTCGTTGCAGGGCAATCCGGTAATACTGGCGCTCAAGCCCTGGCAGTAACGATGCGTGGGTTGGCGCTGCGGGAGATCCGCAGCAGCCATTGGCCCCGTGTGGTCTTCAAAGAGATAAATGTAGGGTTCTGGAACGGCATTGCCGTTGCACTGGTCACGTCTGCTGGCGTGTTCGTCTGGAGTCGTTCAGCAGGACTTGCTTTGGTGATCGGCACCGCTATGGTGTTGTCGATGATCATCGCTGGTGTTGCAGGAGCTGCAATACCCATCCTGCTGACAGGTTTGGGTCTGGATCCCGCCCAATCCTCAACAATTGTCCTTACCACAGTAACGGACGTTGCGGGCTTCTTCAGCTTCCTTGGTATCGCAACGCTATTGTCAGCCTTCCTATAAGGAAGAAACGACAACCCGACTCGAACGGGTACGATTTGACTCTGCTTCGAGGCAAATTGGACTGTCCATTAATTTTTAACGGTCGAGATACACGTATTATCCCTCGCCCCTAGTGCGGGTCCGGTTTGGTTTGGCGTTCTTTTCGATAAACTCGATAATGAGCCCCGCGATATCCCGACCTGTTGCTTTTTCTACGCCTTCTAGTCCCGGTGAGGAATTAACCTCTAACACCACGGGACCGTGGTTGGAGCGCAGGATGTCGACTCCAGATACGTTGAGACCCATTTTCTGAGCCGCACGTACCACCGTTGAGCGCTCCTCCGGCGTAAGCTTGACGAGCGTGGCGGTTCCACCTCTGTGTAGATTGGAGCGAAACTCGCCTTCCCTAGCGGTACGTTTTATCGCAGCCACCACCTTTTCACCGATAACAAAGCAACGAATGTCCGAGCCACCAGCCTCCGCAATGAACTCCTGAACAAGGAAATTGGCGTCTAACTCCCGAAACGCATCGATAAGCGCTTCTGCGGCCTTCTGGGTTTGCGCCAAGATTACCCCCTTACCCTGAGTGCTTTTTGTAAGCTTTAGCACCAGAGGCGCGCCCCCGACGATATTAATCAGGTCTTGTGTGTTGTCTGGCGAACTGGCAAATCCCGTCAATGGCAATCCGATTCCGGCACGGGCGAGGATTTGCAGCGCGCGGAGTTTATCGCGGGAACGGGTGATGGCCACCGATTCATTCAACGGGTAGGTTCCGATCATCTCAAATTGACGTAACACGGCGGTACCATACTCCGTGACGGAGGCGCCAATTCGGGGAATCACAGCGTCGTAGATTGGCAGTTTCTTACCCATAGAGTGGACGCTTGGACGATGCGAGGCGATGTCCATGTAGCACTTTAGGTGGTTGATGACATCCACTTGATGGCCGCGTTGTTTCGCCACATCAGCCAGCCGTTGGGTCGAGTAGAGCTTCTTATTACGCGATAGAATTGAAATTTTCATCAATGATCATCGTCCGCGGCTACTGTGAACAGCTCGATACGGTCTTCCCATAAGGAAGGATTGGGATGGGTCAACAATAAATCTTCCATCCATGGCAGTGCGCCCGAGAAGCATCCGAAACTGCATCGTATCACGGTCAGTGAGCGTCAATTCAACCGACCATTGCTGCATACCGATGTTGATCGGCGTCTTGATAACAAGTCGCTTTTCCGGATGTCCTCCCGAGTCGGTAACCTCACGCTCATCCAATACCTCCGCAACGCACTCTATCTCCCGATCACTCCGATTTTGAAAGGGATGCACACCGAATTTTACAAGTTCGCGCCTATCACGTGTGAATCGCTGGAGATAGAACGCGTGCAGCGCCGATGTGCGCGCCCCGGTATCTACCTTCGCCTTGATGCGGCGAATGCCGAGTTCCGGAAGTGCAACCCATTCCCGCCAACCGATGATGGCCTTTTGCTGCGACATCTCCGCGTTGGATAATACACGAAAACGGCATATTATTCAGGCTCATACCATAAGATTCAGACATAAGGCAATCGATAACGTGAATTATTACAACAGCACGCGACTGGACTACGTATTCAACCAACTAGGCCAGCTTGAGTTCCGATCGGTCATAATTGAATATTTCGCTGTTGTGAGCGGTGAGAAGGAGAAATAGGAACAATCTCAAAAAACTAACGTACTTTAAGGCGCGCCAGCACAGTACGTGTCAATTATCCTAACAGCTCAACGTTCAACGCATCTCTAGAATCGAACGCGCTAGCGTAGACCTTAATGCTGCGCCAACAAACGGTGTTGGTCTTCAAATGTGCAGAGTTACCGGAACGAGAACAGGGATGTTAACGAGCTTCATTATGTGAGAGACCACCTAAGTGGCCCCTTTTTGCGCAGCCGAATAATGGGTACTTGAAAGGTTCGCCAGGGGAACAAGCTGTTCCATCCTTTGCCCGTAGTTAAGTGTCAATACCTCGGCCTACGTGCGGGGCGATCCTCTCTCGGTCGGGCTTGATTAACTTTGATGTTTCTTCCCTTCATTGAACTACCATTCAAGGATTTAATCGCCTCTTCTGCCTCTGACTGTTTCGCCATTTCAACAAAACCAAATCCTTTCGATTGGCCGGTGAATTTATCCGTAATCATACTGACACTCGATACCTCACCGTACTGGGAAAATAGATTCTTTATTTCATCCTCTGTCACGCCATAGGATAAGTTACCTACATAGATTTTCATCTGCCTTTCTCTCTAAAACGTGTGCGTCGAACCGAATAACACTCTCATGTAGCCAAACGCACAAGCTACATGATCGTGGATTGCCAACAATCCGCTAATCCTTTTCAGTTCATGCCGTAGCTGCTTGGGCTACACGGGCGATTTCCTCGCCTCATCGCTGGAGCCACTTTGCTACAGAACAACTTCAAATCCTTCCAATCGAGGGTGATCCAAATAGAGACCCTTGGCGCCGCCAGCTTCCGCGTGAGCCTTACGAAAACTTTCAGATTTGGTCCAACCTTCGAACGCTTCACGAGAATCCCAGATTGAATGAGAAGCGTAAAGCGTGTAATCGTTTTCGCTTTGACCTCGAAGGAGGTGGAATTCGCGAAATCCCAGCACGTTATAAAGGTAAGTGTCTCGCTTGCGCCACAATTCTTCGAACCTTTCCTCTTGTCCTCGAACGATCTGAAAGCGATTCATGGCAATATACATTTTGCTCGCCCTATTAAGAGAGTCTTAGACTAAGAACGTTATTTCCCGTGAATGTTCCGAAAAGCATAGCGCCGCTTACGAGCGGTCGAATCAACCTACCCCCGAACCTCACGCAATAGCGAGTCAGAGGGCTACGTCGTTTAACCCGCATACACTGACGACTTGATATCATTGCCCCGTGGACTTTAACCGTATACATCAGGCCGTCGGCAATCTTAATCAGGGCATCGACCGATGGCGGCGCAG
>JAKEHO010000018.1 GCA_022614965.1 Gammaproteobacteria bacterium | reverse complement strand
TTTGGCGCGCGTGAGGGCCATCGCGGTGGACAGGCCGATGATCCCGCCACCGATTACCACGTAGTCGTAAAGCATGTGCGCGGAACTTCCGTTAAACCAAGACCTCCAGCGGTGGCGGATGGCTTAGGAACTGGGTGGGGCTGGCGCTCAAGCCATAGGCTCCCGATTGCAACACCACCACCAGATCACCCACCTCGGCTTTAGCCATCTCCATCTTATCGGCGAGCAGATCCAAGGGGGTGCACAGCGGGCCGACCACGGATACGACCTCCCGTTCTTTCCCTTGCACTTTGTTTCCTATGAGCACGGGATAGTTTTTCCGGATCACCTGGCCGAAATTGCCGGAGGCCGCCAGATGATGATGCAGGCCTCCATCCGTGACCAGAAACACCTGACCGCGAGACAGCTTGCGGTCTACCACACGGCAGACATAAACACCTGCTTCACCGACGAGGTATCGGCCGAGCTCGATCACCACCCGTGTATGCGGAAGACGCGCGCGCATCTGATACATCAGTCGCTCCAGATTTTCACCGACGCGCCCGATATCGAGAGGGATATCTCCCGGAAAATACGGGATCCCGAAACCCCCGCCGATGTTCAGAGCCTGTATCGGTCCCGGAGCGCTTTCGGCCAGCCGGTAGGTCAGCTCAAAAGTCTTTTCTTGTGCTTCCGCGATAGCCTCGGCCTTGAGATTTTGCGAACCGCTGAAGATGTGAAGTCCTTGAAAGGAAAGGCCGTGTACGGATATTTGACGTAGCGTCGCCGGTACGCGGTCTGCATCGACGCCAAACGGCTTAGGGCCGCCGCTCATCTTCATCCCGGAGGATTTCAGCTCAAAGTCGGGATTGACCCGCACCGCCACTCGCGCTTCGATGTCCGACTCGTGCGCCGCACGGGCGACCCGCTCCAGCTCAGCTCCCGATTCGAGGTTGATGGTGACCCCTGCAGCAATCGCCTGGCAAATTTCAGAGTCTGATTTCCCCGGGCCCGCAAAGCTCATGTGTTGCGATGACATGGGGGTGTCCAAGGCTACTCGCAGTTCTCCGCTTGATGCGATGTCCAGTCCGTCGACTAAACTGGCGAGATGCTGCACCACGGCAGGCATGGGGTTGGCCTTGATCGCGTAGTGTAACGAGACATCGTTGGGAAGGGACCTTCTGAGATCTTTTACTCTTTGGGTGATACGGTCTCGGTCGTAGGCGTAAAACGGCGTCTTGCCGATGCGTTGAGCCAGTCGGTTTAGGGTTACCCCCCGGATTACCAGACAGTCGTTCTCAATAGGAAATAGGCTTATGTTGTAACGCCTAGCCTTCTTCTCATAGTCGCGGTCTTGGGTTAAACAATTCATTCTAGGTTGGACAGCTGCTACTATCTGATCCAGATTATAGAAAACTTAGTACATTCCGAAGACTGAGATGGGAACCGAACTGGATTTGGAGTGGCAACTTCATGGAAAAGGATCTTTTGATTGCATTCGAGACGAATGGGATCAAGTCCAGGCCACATTTTCGCAGACACCGCTACTGGATGCGGATTTTGTCAGTCTTCTCTTAGCGCATTTCGGGTCTGGTAAGGAGGTAGTCGCGATTTGCAGGAAAAATGGGATTGCTGTGGCTGTTAGCATTCTTAAAAAATCGGGAATGACTCGATGGCAGACTTTCCAACCCTCTCAAGCTCCACTTGGCATGTGGATTCAGGATCCGGCGGTTCCTTTGACTTCACTTTTCCAGAGCCTGCAAGCTGCTCTACCTGGCTTTCCGACCCTAATCGGCCTCACGCAGCAGGACCCTGACATTCAGGCACGCCCGAGTGATATTAACCAGTACCGGACCCTGGAATATATCCAAACGGCCCGGATTACAGTTGTCGATACATTCTCCCACTACTGGGCAAAGCGAGGAAAGAACCTGCGTCGCAATCTGAAAAAACAGCGTAATCATCTAGAAAAAGACGGTGTTCTCACTCGCTTAGAGGCGATTACGTCACCTCAATATGTCGCGCAAGCAATAGGTGACTACGCGCACTTGGAGTCGGGCGGTTGGAAAGCGAAGGTCGGTACCGCTGTATCTGTGGATAACCCACAAGGACGATTCTATCGTTGTTTGCTTGAGAAATATTGTGAACGAGGAGAAGGAATTATTTACCGTTATTGGCTTGGCGAGCATATTGGTGCCATGGATCTCTGCATACGACGAAATGGTGTTTTTTATATCTTGAAAACGACCTATGACGAAGCACTCGAGAAATTTTCTGCTGCCTTCTTAATGCGAGAAGAGATTTTCCGAGACATCTTCGATAACTCGAACATGAAGACAATTGAATTTTACGGGAGAGTGATGGACTGGCACACAAAGTGGGCGGATGAAATGCGAACAATGTACCATGTCAATTGGATCCGTTGGCCGGTTCTGGCACGGTTGTGGAAGTCTTTGTCTTTTTGTTCGAAACGGAAAATTTTGCCGAGGAACTTCTCAGCCGCAGCGCTTTAGATAGACGAATCGTTCGCGTATTCGTGTGCTGGCTAGGTCGTCTCGGGCGGAGAAGGTCGATGTTTCGCACAAACAATTAGCTAAGTGCGTTGCGATGCTCTAAAATCCGTCGGAGCTGATCGACTATCCATACCAACTCGCTTTTCTGCAGATCCTGGTGGCAAGGGATCTGTAAGAGGCTCAAGCGGTAGCCTTGACTTACCCTACAGTCCGATTCGGCTAATTCTTCCCACCGCCAAATGGGTACCCTGAGTTCCTTTAACGGTTTAAAGTCCTGTTCCGGGAAGTCGATTATTAACGGAAAAGTGTATGGGACAACCCCCTCCGGTAGTATTGGGAACAATGGTTTCGCTCTTTCCAAACCACAGAGGTTCTCCAAAAAGAACAAATAGTTCTTGCGCCGATTTGCAACCACGCGTTCCTTTGCACTTAAGCGAAGGACGTAGTGCGAGAACCAGCATCCTTTAAATGGGATTAGGCTAGGTTCAAACCAGCGAAACGGCTGTCGGTAGCTCAATTTGGTTGGTTCGGGTTCAACCGACGCAGCGGTCTTGGGCAAGCGCCCCTTATTAAAAATGGCGCGTGCACAGAGAAGGAAAGGACTTAGCAATGGCAACCGCCCAAAATTGACCGCCGTTTCTATGGGGTCGACTACCGCCTTTAACTGCGCTTTCATCGGTCGTCGAGATAATGTGGTACGCGATAAAAGTGGTGATTTACATTCGATCAACCCGCCGTCACTTACAGGGAGAAACTTTGTTGTACTTGCGACCGCGAAATCTCCGGTGGTACCAAAGACCGCGCCATCGGATCGCCCGAAAAACGCGTGCGCACAATCCTCGATCAGGGCAATTTTATATAGGTCGCATAATTCTCTGACTCGTTTCAACGGTTGGGGGAAACCGAAATAGTGTGTTACGAGTACGGCTTTGGTGTTCGTACTCAGTTTTCCTTCAATATCCGCGCTATCGATGGTCAAATCTGGCTTGACTTTATAAAACATGACCTCTGAATTGAGCCACAGCGCTGGTTCGACCATCGATCCACAGTGATACGCGGGCATCAAAACTCTGGTGTCACGGGTCACGCCAGATTGTTTCAACACATGTCCGAGCGCTGCTCTTCCACTGGTCACGAACACCGACGTATTGCCAGTAAAACGAGAAGGATATGAGGCGCGACGCCTTGGTAGAAAAGTTCGCAGGTTCAACACCGGTAACATGGGTACCTTGGGTGGAGGGAACCCTAAAGCATCTTCGTTTAGATCGTGAAAACTGACCTGACTGTCCTCTCGGCTCGGTTGGATTAAACCTTTCATATCCAAACTATAGTCTTTAGCCCCAAGAAGATTGCCTCACAACACCAGGCATTATGAGCTACGAAAAAGCACTGCCTTCGCTAAGTCCGAGGGCGAAGTATCCCGGGCAGACCCATCATTGCTGGCGTTCGCCTGGCTTGAGGCTAAGTTGCTCCCGCACTATTCGCACGATACGCGATGCGGCGTGGCCATCCCACAAGGGAGGTGTTTTGCCTTTCTTGTTCTTGCCCGCGAGGATCTTATCCAGTTCATCAATTAATCTGGCAGAATCGGCCCCAACTAATACATTGGTGCCAAGCGAAATGGTCACGGGTCGTTCGGTGTTCTCACGCATGGTCAAACAGGGGACACCTAAGAACGTCGTCTCTTCTTGGATGCCGCCTGAATCCGTAACTACCG
>JAKEHO010000098.1 GCA_022614965.1 Gammaproteobacteria bacterium | reverse complement strand
GCTGCCATTGCCTACGCTGCCGAGCTCGCACGAGAACGAGTCCTTCCATTGTCGGCGTAAGACGTCGGGATGAAATTTAAGATCGACGAGAATTTACCCGTTGAGATAGCGGCACTCTTGCAAGAGGCAGGTTACGATGCAACCACTATACTGGATCAGGAACTCGGGGGAAGTGCCGATCCCCGTATCGCGTCAGCGTGCCGCAATGAAGATCGCGCATTGGTAACACGATATGGATTTTGCGAACATACGCACGTATCCACCAAACCAATACCCGGGCTTAATAGGCTGCGGCGGCAGGACAAGCTACATGTAGTACGGACGTTCACCTGCTTGATTCCTGTATTTTCGACTGAGCCACTTCAGCATCGTTTATGGATCGTTGAAGATGACAAGATACGGATTCGAGAGTGGGTTTAGAGGCGGCTATGCCTAACCTTGCGCTCGAGCACCGCTCCCTGAATCCTTTTTAACCAGGAAGCTCCACAAGGTTTAGGCCACCCACGCCTGGATCAGCCCGAATCACGAGCTGGTCATAGGGCGCGCGCAGGGTGCCGCGGTCGTCCATAGTCGCAGCGCTCACGTACGTCTTCGTAGACGTTTTTGTAGTCGCGCCCGACGGCCTGGGCCAGTTGCTGGATGTTGAGCCCTTCCTGGTTTTTCAATACGTTCCTAATCACATCTTAGATCGATCCGTAGACTCGGCCCTGGGGCGCGTAATCTACGGAAGGCGGCTTGGGACGGTAGAACCCCGTCTTTGCCAATATCACCAGCACCCTGGGACTCAGGCGTTTCACCCTCCGGGGCAAACGTAAAATCAACACCCAGTGGTTGCTTTATTGCCTGGTGCACAACATCGGAAAGATCCACCGCTATGCGCCGGGGTTTGCCCAGTGAGCATGCAGGCAACTGGCGCATGAGGATGCAGGGCAACATCGCGCGGTGAAGACCCAAGAGCGGATCCTAAGCTACAATCGCTAGCTCCACGATCATGAGCACAGCGAAGCGCTGTCAAAATCGGGTTTTTCTACAGGCTCGTTAGGGGCGCATTAAATCAACAACGACAATTGCAGGAGAAATTCAAATGGCTATAAACGAAACAGTTACAGGAAATGATAGTATCGCCATCACTGGAACCGCTTCGGCAGGAGAAAGGACCGTTGGAGTCAAGGGCGTAGGTGATTCGGTTGGTGTCCGAGGAGAAGGCAAAGGTTGGCATGGTGTTGAAGGAATAAGTGGCAGCACCATTGGTGGACATGGCGTATTCGGTGCGAATACCGCAGGGGGCACCGGTGTAGTTGGTACAAGCACGAAGTGGATTGGCGTCTATGGTGAAACTACTGGTGTAGAAAATGGGCCTGCCGGTGTTTGGGGCGAGCACAAGGGCGCTGGCATTGGTGTAAAAGCCATAAGCAACACTGGCGTGGGTCTAGTGGCTTTCAGTAATGGGACAGCAGCAGTATTTCAAGGAGACGTCGAGGTAACCGGTGATATTCGGCTCACCAATGCGGACTGTGCTGAGGATTTCGACATCTGTGAAGCAGACCTAATCGAACCAGGAACCGTCATGGTGCTGGGTGAAGAAGGGAAATTGCAGCAAAGTCAAAAGGCCTACGACAAGCGCGTGGCCGGGGTCGTTTCCGGCGCGGGCGATTGTAAGCCTGGCATTGTTCTCGATAAGCAGCAGTCACAGAGCGGCAGAAAGCCGATTGCCCTGCTAGGTAAGGTCTTCTGCAAAGTGGATGCACAGTACGGTGCTATTGAAGTGGGCGATCTGCTGACGACCTCGCCAACGCCGGGGCATGCCATGAAGACGGATGATCCAGTGAAGGCGCTTGGAGCCATGATTGGTAAGGCGCTGCGACCGCTAAGTGGAGGGCGGGGATTAATACCTATACTGATTGCTTTGCAATAAACCCTCTCGGATAATAGGAGAACCGTTATGCCAAGCCTTCGTGATTCCGGGAAAATCGTAGGAAGATCAGTCAGCATTAAACAATTGGCACGGCAGTGCAATCTGTCATTCCCGCTCTCGCTGCGTCAGTTCGTCAGTAGACCTGGCTGTCCCTTTTCACGCTGCAATCGTCTCCATATTAAAGTGCTTACCAATCCCAATATTGCAATCGAGACAATGCTGAATCGCATGCGTGAAGTCTACGGTACTGCTGGTATTGGTGTCGAAGTCGTTTCACGGGAAAACTTGAACCTTCCTCTCCTGAATGCTCTTGACGTTGGAGAGTGCAGACGGGGGGAAACTACGGCCGAACAAGATCAGCTTTTCCAGAACCAAAATAACGTCGCCGCTGATCAGCGCGGTAACGAGGTTGTGGTCTACTTCGTTCAATCCGCAACGCAAACTGGCGGTGGGACTTTAAACGGATGTGCTACTTTCCCCAACGGCCAACCAGGCGCTGTTGTCGCCCAGATCGCTTCGCAATGGACGCTTGCCCATGAGGTGGGCCATGTTTTTGGCCTGAATCATATTTCGGGCGAACATCAGGGATGCCCTGCTTCCAACCCACAGTGTTGTAGCACACCTGACTTCACTCGCCTGATGACGGGTTGTAGTACCAGCAACATTACTGGTACTCCGACTGTTGACCAAAATGAAATCAATACTATGACAAGCAGCAATCTGACTCGTCAATGTTAGAGGAGATTAGGATGCCAGTCACTATGGAACAAGTTATTAATCAGCTTGATCGAGAAGAGCCAGAATATTCACAGGCGGCTCGACTCGGTCCAGAAGCGCTTCCCCATCTCATAACCTTAATCCAGGGAGGGAATCTGGGGCTTGCTGCCAAGGCAGCGTCTCTGGCAGGAATTATCAATGCCGGTCAATCGGCTGCGGTCTTGGAAATAGCCGCACAACATCCTGAGCCAGTAGTACGCATCGCAGCCGCGGCATCGGCGAAAAATCTTACCAGCATCCCCACCTCTCTTGCGATGGACCTATTGAATGATTCAGATGTTGGGGTTCGCAAATGGACGTTAAATGCGCTTGAAGTTCATCACCTTCCAGGCATAAGAACAAAAGTTGAAGAAATCATGAAAAGTGATCCCGATGTGGGGCTGCGCGACCGCGCAAAGCAAATCATTAATCAGCTACCGTAGGCCGGTTCTGAGGAGGTGTGTCAGTGACCGCCTAACTATCGCACCAACTCGGACTGCCAACTACGCTGCGCTTCGTCGGCAGCCGATTATGCGGCACGTTGAGGCTGTACAAAAAGGCCTTTTTTGACCAAACTGGATATATTATCAACCAAAGAATCATTGACTTACGCAACCAAAAGTTTCGATTTTCGACTTATTCTACAGGCTCGTTAGGCGGATAAGAGACCCAATGAGAGACACGCCGAAGAATGTGACCGGAGGTTGCCTATGCGGAAAAGTACGATACGAGGCACAAGTGTTTCTCAAGAGCGGTTACTACTGCCACTGCCGTATTTGCCAGAAAAGCTCTGGCCAACCTGCTGAGATCACCGTACCGATAAAGGCCGGAACGTTAGTCTTTACGAAATCTAAGCCGAAGTATTACGTCT
>JAKEHO010000017.1 GCA_022614965.1 Gammaproteobacteria bacterium | reverse complement strand
TGTAGCTCAGCCTGGTAGAGCACTGCCTTCGGGAGGCAGGGGCCGGAGGTTCAAATCCTCTCACCCCGACCAGATCCACACGCAATCAAGGATCCGATACGGCGCGGCACACCCTTGACCATTTCCCATTCGCCCCTCGCATGCGCCCATCTTGGATTGTCGGCGAGCGGGGCAAGGTGGTTCGAAGGATGTGTCCCCTACCTCACCCGGTCGCCCCCTTTGATTGCGTCGGCCCGTTTTATCGTGATAAAAGGCGTTAGGGTTCACAGGTCCGCCTGAACTTTTCGACATGGCATTAATCTATCGCTGCAGGTCGGAGGAACCGGAGCGTTGCATGGGGGATTACTTATTGAGCAAGATGACCACAGGCCCGAGTGCTCAGGATGAGGCCTTTCAGGCGCAGATCCTCCAGGGGGTATCGCGCACCTTTGCGCTCACGATCCCGCAATTACCGCCAGAGCTCTCCCGGGTAGTCAGCAATGCGTACCTGCTCTGTCGCATTGCCGATACCATCGAAGACGACAATGCGTTGGCCTCTCGAGGGAAGCGGCAGTGGTCAGACCGGTTTATTGACGTCGTCGCAGGAAATGTCTCGGCTGATGTTTTTGCCCGGGAATTACAGCCTCTGTTGTCTGAAAAAGCCCTGGATGCTGAATCTGACTTGGTTAAGCATACACCGCGGGTCATTCGGATCACCCACAGCTTTAACCCAAATCAAAGAAGGGCCATTGAGCGCTGCATTCGCATCATGGCGGAGGGAATGGCACGTTATCAGGAACACGAGACCCTCGACGGCCTGAAAGACCTGCCCGATATGGACAGGTATTGCTATTACGTTGCAGGTGTAGTCGGCGAAATGTTGACGGAACTGTTCTGCGATTACTCCGATGAAATCAATGAAAACCGAGAGCAACTGATGCCGCTCGCTGTTTCTTTCGGACAGGGCTTGCAGATGACGAACATTCTCAAAGACATCTGGGAAGATAGAATACGCGGCGCCTGCTGGTTGCCACGGGATGTCTTTCATCGATTTGGGTTTGATCTCACGAAACTTGCCCCCGGAGAGAATGATAGCCGCTTCGTGAAGGGCCTCGGGGCGCTCATCGGCGTAGCCCGCGCCCATCTGCGTAACGCATTAACCTATACCTTGGTCATCCCGCGACACGAGAGAGGCATAAGGCGTTTCTGCCTATGGGCGCTCGGGATGGCCGTGCTCACACTGCAGAAGATCAACCGACACCGCAACTTTAAGGCTGGCCAGGAGGTGAAGATCTCTCGACGGAGTGTGAAGGGCACCATCGTCCTGACGAACCTCACTGCGCGCAGTGACAAACTTCTCAAGCTCCTATTCTACATAACGTCAAAGGGTTTGCCCGTAGGTGCCATTCATGAGAAACTTCATCAAATTCCAAACAACGCCCGGATCCAAGCATGATGAGCTAGGTGGTGTGACGCAGAGCATAACGGCCTCAAGTCTGCCGCCTAATTCGCCCGGGAAACACAATAAGTCCAGCAAACGCTGAAAGCCCGCAAGCAGGTCACTAATGAAGTGTACTGATGATTCAACGCTATTTTTCGCGCTTAAGGGGGATGACATCGATGTTGATGCCACCACGGTATAAGTTGACTGATGCTGAGGCGAGCAGCTGGCGGGGCCGCCTCGTCCTCAGATCAAATGCGGACGAACTGGATCTGGCGATTTCCCGGGCGAAGGATGCTTTATTGGCACACCAGCATGCTGAAGGGTACTGGTGTTATGAGCTGGAGCCCGACTGTACGATACCTGCTGAATACATCTTGATGATGCATTTCATGGATGAGATCGATGAGGCGCTTGAGAAGAAGATTGCAAACTATCTTCGAGCCAATCAGGCGGATCACGGCGGTTGGCCGCTTTACCACGGCGGTGATTTTGATCTGAGTTGCTCGGTTAAAACGTACTACGCCTTGAAGCTGACGGGGGACGATCCCAATGCGCCGCATATGGTAAGGGCACGCCAAGCCATATTGCGTCATGGCGGTGCCGCGCGAAGCAACGTCTTTACCCGCATCACGTTGGCGCTGTTTGTGCAGATCCCCTGGCGGGGCGTACCTTTCGTTCCCGTGGAACACATGCTGCTGCCCCGCTGGTTCCCGTTCCATGTCAGCAAGATTTCCTATTGGTCTCGCACGGTGTTGGTGCCGCTATCTGTCCTCTGCAGCCTAAAGCCACAGGCCAAAAACCCCAGAAAGGTGGAGATTTCGGAGCTCTTCGTCACAGCGCCTTGCAAAGAGCAGCGCTATTTTCAACCAAGCTCCTTTTTAGGCTATGTGTTTCTGATCTTCGATCGTGCGGCGCGCGCACTCGAGCCGCTTATTCCAAATTGGATCCGCCGATTCGCAATTAAGAAAGCGGAAGCGTGGTTCATAGCTCGCCTTAATGGCACCGATGGTCTGGGTGGCATTTTTCCCGCCATGGTGAATACCTACGAGGCGCTCGCCTTGCTGGGCTATCCCGAGGAACACCCGTATCGAGTCGAGACCAAACAGGCCATTAAAAACCTGCTGGTCATCACAGACACGTCGGCCTACTGCCAGCCTTGCGAATCGCCGGTGTGGGACACCGCCCTTGCGTGTTATGCACTGGCGGAGGCCTCTACAGAGGAGCCGCCATGCGAGCTGTTTCAAGCCTTGGATTGGCTTGCCGATCGCCAACTGACAGACGAGCCAGGGGATTGGCGTGAAAACCATCCCGATCTAAAAGGGGGCGGATGGCCCTTTCAATTCCACAATGATTATTACCCGGACCTCGACGACACACCCATGGTCGCCTGGGCCATGCAGAGGGCCGATGCGGATCGATACCGGGAAGCCATTGAGCGGGCCGCGAATTGGGTCTGGGGCATGCAGTCCGCAAACGGCGGCTTCGGCTCCTTTGACTCCGACAATACCTGCTCCTATTTAAATGCCATTCCATTCGCTGACCACGGGGCCCTTTTGGACCCACCGACCAGCGACATTACGGCGCGCTGTCTGGTGCTGCTGTCGATTGTGAATAAGCCCGAATACCGCGATGCACGTGATCGGGCGCTGCGCTTTTTGCGGGAAGAACAGGAGCCCGACGGTTCGTGGTTCGGGCGCTGGGGAACTAATTACATCTACGGCACGTGGTCTGTTCTCGCTGCGCTGGAGGTCGCGGGAGAATCCGCCTATCAACCTTACATTCAGCGTGCTGCCGCGTGGCTCACCAGCATGCAGCACGCCGACGGAGGTTGGGGTGAGGGGAATGACACCTACTTTGATCCCGCCAAGGCCGGTACGGGTCACGCCAGTACGCCGTTTCAGACGGCCTGGGCCCTGCTTGCGCTCATGGGGGCAGGACAGGCTCACTCACCCGCTGTAGGGCGCGGCGTCGAATACCTCATGAGGACCCAAGGAGCCGATGGTCTATGGCATGACGTCTGTTTCACCGCACCTGGCTTTCCGAGGGTGTTTTTCCTCAGGTACCACGGCTATACCAAGTACTTCCCGCTCTGGGCGCTGGCGCGCTACTTTAACCTGAAGAAACACTAACTCGCTTGACCTGTCTGGGCGTCATCGCGGCATTGCCCCACGAGGCCCGCTGTCTTACCGGCCGGCCTATGCCTGCCGGGGAACCAGAGCGCTTTGGAGAAGGTCTCTTGATCCAAGTCACCGGCATGGGCGCCGAGCGGGCGCGTCGTGGCGCCGAGCGGTTGTTGGCACTTGGGGCAACGGCACTGGCAAGTTGGGGCAGCGCGGGTGGGCTGACCCGCGATCTTCACCCGGGCGACCTTGTACTGCCGAAGTCGGTCTTGTCCAAAGACAACACGGTATACCCAGTCGACGCCATTTGGCATGGGCGTTTGTGCGAACGCTTGCAGGGTGAGCTTTGCATCCATGTGGATGCGCTCGTTGAAAGCCCCACCGTGCTGCGAACGGCCGCTGACAAATCTGCTCTGTACCGAACAAGCGGGGCCGTTGCCGTGGATCTGGAGAGCGCCGCGGTGGCAGAAGCTGCCGAGGGTGCCGGCGTATCGCTAATGGTCGTTCGAGCCGTCGTTGATGCCGCTGATGTCACGATACCAAACTGCGTTATAGCTGCAGTCAATCAGGACGGACATATTCAACGAATGAAACTGCTTGCCGGGCTGGCAAGACGCCCCGGGCAATTGTTCGCGCTTATTGGCTTAGGAAAATGTTTCCGCGCGGCAGAGGCGACCTTAATCAGGGTCACTCGCCTCGCAGGTCCGTCATTGCTCTATGCTTAAAGGTTTCACATTGACTTGACGGGGACATCGCGCATCGAACGATTCGACTTCACAAGATTGATAAAATAGGTGCGTGAAAAGACCTCATGACCTTACGGAGTCAACGTTACAAATAGTGCATCGACCGATGTCAATATGCACAAAACGTGATAGGGATAAATAATGCACATCAGCGGCTATTTGTCACACAGCCAATTGGAGCACTTTGAGCGCGATGGGTTCCTGGTGATCAGGAACCTGTATAACGCTGAGCAGATGCGCGAGATAACCCAATGGAGTGAAGAACTGGCGTCTTACTCAGAGGTGCCTGGCAAATACATGATGTATTTCGAGCAGAGCAGGCTTGAACCCCACAAACGTATTCTTTCACGAGTCGAAAATTTTGCTCCCTATCACACCGGATTCGCCAAACTGTTTAACGTGGGTGTAATCATGGGCATCGTCGCCGAACTATTTGGAGAACCCGCTGTTTTGTTCAAGGACAAGATCAACTTCAAGATGCCCGGCGGCGACGGTTTCAAGGCTCACCAAGACGTTCAGGCTGGATGGGATACCTATGCGAGGCTGCACATTACTGCACTTGTCAGCATTGATGAGTCAACGCCCAAGAACGGTTGTTTAGAGTTGGCTGCAGGCCAGCACAAGAAGGGGCTCATCGGTGAGAAGTGGCGGCCACTAGAAGATAATGATGATATAAGCTACCTCGCTTTCCCGGCGAGTCCAGGTGATGCCGTCTTCTTTGACTCCTACGCGCCACACCGATCGGGCCCAAATCTTACCAAAAAACCAAGGCGCGTTTTATATATCACCTACAACCGTCTCTCTGAAGGAGATCATCGTGTTAAGTATTACGCCGACAAACGACAGAACTATCCTCCCGATTGTGAGAGAGAACCGGGGAAAACCTACGTCTTCCGCGTTTGAAAGCCTATCTTCACGACGAGCCATTACGCCCGTTTCAGATCCGACGCTGCTAGCTAGCCGGCACCGCACATGAATTTCTGATCTTTACTGCCAACATCAGGATCGCTAGTGGGTAAATGACAAGCGCAATTCGCACCGCGAATACGTCAATCAATCACGTGACTCTCATGATTTCAGTGGCAATACGTGCGTAATTTCGCAATGGTTGGATCCCCTGCATAATTGAGAGAGCGACATTGAATATGCGTAGTCACCTTCGCCAAATTTCGGAGCACGCCCTCACATTTTGGGTTAAATGCGTCCAGCGAGGATCGATCTTGATCGTGCTGCTGGCCACAGTCGCCGCAGTCGTAATCCTCGGCTACACCGTTAAACACCTTCCCATCAATACCGACTCAGCCGACATGCTGGCCAAGGACCTTCCATGGCGACACACCTATTCGGATTACAAACGTGCCTTTCCCCAACAGGTCGATACGATCCTGATCGTGATCGATGGGGATACGGCGGACGAATCTCAAGACGCCGCCACCCTGCTCACAGAGCGACTGAAACAAGAACCCCAGATTTTCAAGTCCGTTTATTACCGCAACGAGCTGCCGTTCTTTCGGGCAAATGGTCTCTTGTACCTGGAAACCTCAGAACTTGAAGATCTCACCGACAACCTTGCCACGGTGCAGCCATTCCTTTCGAAACTCAGTAATGACCAGAGCGTGCGCGGACTATTTGCCATGCTGAGCGAGGCTACGCGCGCACTCGTTGAGGGTACACACGTCGAACTTGGCACGGTCTTTGAACGCATCCACGATGTACTGGATGCGGCACTTCACCAACGGCGCTATCGATTATCCTGGCAAGACGTGATGAGCGGGACCAACACTGACCCAAAAGACCACCGACAGTTCATCATCGTTCAACCAGAACTCGACTTCAACAAGCTCCTCCCTGCGGAGCGCGCAGTCAACGCCATCAGGTCCATTGTCACCGAATTGGGGATGACACAGGAGAACGGCGTGCGGGTGCGTCTAACGGGAGACGCGCCATTGTCTTATGAGGAGCTCCTTAGCGCAGTCCGCGGGATGGGTGTGGCGGCGATTCTGTCATTTGCCATGATCACCATCGTTCTGTGGGTTGGTCTAGGCTCCATGCGACTCGTACTGATCACCTTGTACACGCTGATCTGCGGTCTCATCTACACAGCCGGTTTTGCAGCCGTTGCGATTGGAGAATTAAATCTCATCTCGATTGCATTTGCCATACTGGTCCCCAGCCTTGGGGATGCTTTCTGCGTCCACTTCTGTCTCCGCTACCGGGAACTCCTCCAGGAATATGGGGACCACGCCAGGGCATTGCATGATACCGTGCGCCAGATCGGTGGCGCGCTGTTGCTTTGTGCACTCACCACCGCCATCGGGTTCTATGCGTTTATCCCGACCAGCTTCGTCGGTGTCGCCGAACTCGGCTTGATTGCAGGCACAGGCATATTCATCAACTTCGGTTTATGTCTCAGTTTGCTGCCCGCCCTGCTGGGCCTCGTGCGACTCGCACCCACGCCGCATAAAGAAAGTCATCGGATCTCGCGAGCCCAAGCAAGGCTTCTGAGTTTTCCTATGAGGCACGCAAGAGTGGTCGTGAGCGTGACCTTAGTTTTGGGCCTCTGCTCCCTCTTCCTGCTTTTGTATGTCGCGTTTGACCCCGACACCCTGAACCTCAAGGATCCCAGCACTGAATCCGTCATAACTTTTAGAGAGCTATTGAAAGACAAGAATTCGTCTCCTTGGCGAAGCACATTGCTAGCCAAGAGCCGGGATGAGGCAAATCGCTTGAAAGACCAACTTGATGCGCTGCCCGTCGTTGATAAGGTTGTCACACTAGATAGTTTCATACCCGCTGATCAGGATGAGAAGTTACTGCTCGTTGAAGATATGGGGTTGATTATCGGTCCCACCCTGCAGAGTTCGAACGACGCAGCCCAACCAAGCGCTGCCGAACAAGAAGAGGCGCTACGCAAGTTCCAACACACACTGCAGGATCTCATTCAGGCTCACCCTGACTCATCCAACGATCTGCATGCGCAAGCGCTAAACAATATCTTGCAAGATTTTCTGGAGCGACTCGACACGCTGGCGGCGGACGACCGCGCCCAACTATTGGCGGAACTACAGGAGAGTCTCATCGGCACTCTTCCCGGGCGCTTGCAAGCACTAAAAGAGGCGCTTAGGGCAAAGCACGTAACAGTTGCTGATCTTCCGCACGAATTCGTCAAGCGCTGGGTCACGCCGAACGGGCGATATCTGATCGAGGTATTTCCGAATGAGAACCTTGAAGACAATAGCGCGCTGCGGCGCTTTGTCACAGCATTGCAGGGAATTTCACCTGAGTTCTCCGGGCCGCCGATTATCAATATTGAGGCGGGTGATGCTGTCGTGTCAGCCTTCCAGCAGGCATTTCTGTACGCACTTTTCGCAATTGGTTTGCTACTCGTCCTGCTGTTAGACAGAAAGATCGATGCGTTATTTGTTCTCCTACCGCTGTTGCTCGGAGGCGTGCTAACGGCCGCGGCCAGCGTTGTGCTGAATATCCCGTTTAACTTCGCCAATATCATTGCACTACCGTTGTTGCTCGGGATCGGGGTGGACAGCGGGATCCATATGGTTCACCAATATCGTACGGCGCCACCGAAAGATGGCGTGTTACTCGCTACCACTTCAGGGCGCGCCGTGTTCTTCAGTGCCTTGACCACCGTCGTTGGCTTTGCCAACCTCGCGTTTACACCCCACCAAGGAATGGCCAGCATGGGAAAGCTACTCGCGCTCGGCATCACCCTCACCCTCGTTTGCACGCTGGTGGTGCTTCCCGCCCTGCTCGCTGCCAGAGGCAATGACACCGCATCTGACCCCACGAGATCCGCATGACCACCCTAGTTACCGGGGCAACCGGGTTTGTTGGATCGGCGGTTGCACGCGCGCTAGTTGACGCCGGTAAGCACGTGCGGGTGCTTGTGCGCCCAACCAGCGATCGGCGAAACCTTCTCGGCCTACCTATTGATGTGGTGGAAGGTGATCTCGGTGATCGATCCTCCCTTGAGCGTGCCCTTGTCGGTTGCAAGGCCCTATTCCATGTGGCTGCGGACTATCGCCTGTGGTCAATCCGGCCGGAAGAACTGTATGAGGCCAACGTCGCTGGCACAAGCAACATCATGCTGGCGGCCGCTTGCGCTGGCGTCAAGCGAATCGTGTACACGAGCAGCGTTGCGGCCTTGGGGCTCAATCCAGACGGTAGCCCTGCAAATGAAACAACGCCGGTAACCGTCAATGACATGATCGGCCATTACAAGCGCTCGAAGTTTTTGGCCGAGGCGGAGGTCCGCCGGTTGGTCGACAGGGAAGGCCTGCCCGCCATCATCGTGAACCCCTCTGCACCAATAGGACCCAGGGATATCAAACCGACGCCGACGGGGCGGATGATTCTTGATGCGTTATTGGATCGTATGCCGGCCTATGTGGATACGGGCCTTAATCTAGTGCACGTGGACGATGTGGCGATGGGCCATCTTCTGGCTTTTCAGCACGGCCGGATCGGCGAACGTTATATCTTGGGCGGACAGAATATGACGCTCAAAGAAATTCTGCATGAAGTCGCATCACTGACCGGACATGCGCCACCTCGCATTCGCTTGCCGCACGCTGTGGTATTTCTGATCGCTTACTTTTCTGAAACGTGGGCAAGACTTACATCAAGCGGCGAGCCTCGTGTGACGATCGACGGGGCGCGGATGTCGAAGAAAAGGATGTTTTTCTCAAGCGAAAAAGCCCAACGTGAACTCGGTTACCAACCACGCCCGATCAGAGAGGCGTTGGTCGATGCGATGACGTGGTTTCGGGAAAACGGATTCCTCTAATTACACCACCTGTGAGAGCCTGTGCAGCGGATGACCGTTCAACATGTGGTGCCATGAACTAACGCTTAGCCTGGAGCCACCGTCAATCGCGTCTACTTTAGGGTTGCATCGGACGGCAAAAACGGCGAGCATGGCATCTTGATATACCAAGATCAGGTTGACTGCACAATGAGCCGACCGGTAATGGAAACAAGAGTCATTGAAGTCGTAAGGTTTATCCTACTCGCCCGCAAATCGCTGGCTAGACGCCCATGAAGATGACGGCCTATATCGCCTGGATGGCGGGATTGACCCTATTTATTGGGATCATCAGTTATCAAGGTGTTTCACAGCTCGCTGCGGCACTTGCCGTTGCCGGCTTCGGACTTGTTATCGTCGCTTTGTTTCATGTAGTGCCCATGTGGGCTGACACAGTGGCATGGAGTCTCCTGATCGAACCGACACGGCCCTCGTTTCAAAGGCTCCTATGGGGACGTTGGGTTGGCGAATCAATCAATGGGTTACTGCCAGCGGCACAGATAGGGGGCGATATCGTTAAAGCCCGACTGCTGACGCACTTTGGTGTCTCGGGTGTTGTGGCGGGGTCGAGCGTTGTGGTTGAGCTGACCGCATCGGTCTTAACACAAATCATTTTCACGGGCGTTGGGCTCGGCGTATTCCTGGCACTGTTTGGCGACTATCAGGCCGTCAAGGTCGTGCTCGGGGCGCTGTTTGTCTCATTGATCGCGGCATGGGCATTTCTCCACGCGCAGCAACGGGGCCTCTTCACGGTAGTTCTGCGGGTCTTAAAGCTCGTCATCGGCGATCGCGACTGGATAGCGTCGCTCGGGGATCCAAAGGCGCTTGAGAGAGCGATCGTACACCTCTACCGACAAGACAGGACGATACTCGCCGTTTGCATCTGGCGATTGATCGGGTGGTTTGCTGGTACGGGCGAAATATGGCTGGCGATGTACTTCCTCGGCCACCCTGTCTCATTGCTGGAAGCGCTTATGCTAGAGAGCTTGGGACAAGCGATAAGGGCTGTCGGGTTTGCGATCCCCGGCGCGCTCGGCGTGCAGGAAGGTGGTTACCTTTTCTTGGGGAGCTTGTTGGGCATCAGTCCCGATATTTCACTGGCACTGTCGTTGACAAAGCGTGTGCGCGAACTACTGTTAGGTCTGCCCGGCCTCTTGTCCTGGCAGATCGCAGAAGGGAGACGTTTGTGGCTGCAACCGCACAAGCAGCCCGAAGACGCCTTCCCAAGCGTAGAAGACTAAGCCAAGGCCTCGATGGGAGGCGCGTCGGCGGCCCGGGTTCTTATGGGTCAACTGCCCCTGAGATCGACCGAGGGCAACCCAATACAAGTTGTCGCTCGATTGACGGCAACCCGTCTCTAACAGGTGCAAACTCTGTGCACTCGCCAATCAACCCGTATCATAGGAACATTGTCGGTAGGCTTAAGGCGACATGAAGGCGATGATCCTCGCGGCCGGGATTGGACGCCGCCTCGGGAGAGCGGTGCACGACGGGCCAAAGTGCCTGATCAAGTTCAACGGCATCTCACTTCTGGAGCGGCACTTGGAGACGATGCGTCGATACCCCATTGAGGAAGTTGTCGTTGCCGTTGGCTATCAGCGTGAAGCGATTGAGGAAGAAATCAGCAGGGTTGCGCCAGACCCCTTGGTGCGCCTCGTCTACAATCCGAACTATCAAAAAGGGAGTATCGTCAGTTTGTGGAGCGTCCGTGAACATCTGGCTTCCGGTGATGATGTGCTGTTGACCGATGCCGATGTACTATATGATCATCGGCTATTACAGCGTCTTGTGAATGGCGGCAGCCGAAATTGTTTTTTATTAGATCGAGATTTTGAACCGGGCGATGAGCCGGTCAAGCTTTGTTTGCGCAACAATCGTCTGGTCGAATTTCGCAAACAGCTCAATCCTGCTCTGGAGTTTGATATGTGCGGTGAGTCCGTCGGATTCTTCCGCTTTTCAAGCGACATTGCCAAACAGTTAGCCGCTCGAAGTGAGTTTTATATCAGTGCAGGCCTCGATAAGGAACCTTACGAGGAAGCCATTCGGGACCTATTACTCGCTTTCCCTGACAAATTTACCTACGAAGACATTACCGGTCTGCCCTGGATCGAGATCGACTTTCCATCCGATATCCGCCGCGCTGAATGGGACATCCTTCCCAAGATCACGAAGTCGGAACACTAAATGCTGAATCCCGAAGCTCCAAACTCATCACACAGCAGAAGCGCCCAGCTACGGGCATTGCTCGAATCGCCGGAGCTCGAGTTCATTATGGAGGCTCATAACGGCATTAGTGCGCGGATCGTGGAGGAGGCCGGCTTTAAGGGGATCTGGGCAAGCGGTCTCGCCATCTCTGCGCAATTCGGCGTACGCGATAACAACGAGGCAAGCTGGACGCAGGTGGTGGAGATGCTCGAATTCATGGCAGATGCAACACGTATCCCCATCTTGCTGGATGGGGATACGGGGTATGGCAACTTCAATAACATGCGTCGGCTTGTCAGGAAACTGGAGCAACGGAATGTTGCCGGTGTCTGCATTGAAGATAAGTTATTTCCGAAGTCCAACAGCTTCATCAACGGAAATCACCAGCCCCTGGCAGACGTGGACGAATTCTGCGGCAAAATCAAAGCCGGCAAGGATAGCCAGACCGATCCTGACTTCCGCATCATTGCGAGAGTCGAAGCCTTAATAGCCGGCTGGGATCTAAGCGAAGCGCTGCGTCGAGCTGACGCCTATCATCGAGCGGGTGCCGACGCGATTTTAATTCACAGCCGACTGCCGCGGCCCGATGAAGTACTGGCATTTGCCAGGGAGTGGGCGGGCCGATCGCCACTCGTCATTGTGCCCACAACCTATTGCAGCACCCCCACGGCCGTCTTTCGCAAAGCAAAGATCAGCCTTGTGATCTGGGCAAATCAGATGATCCGCACGGCAATATCGAGCATGTCTGTCATCGCCCGAGAGATTCGCTCCAGTGAGACCTTGGTGAATGTCGAAGATCGCATTGCACCGATTCGCGAAGTTTTCCGTTTGCAGGGTGCGTACGAGTTGGTGGCTGCGGAACACCGTTACGCGAACCTGGGAGAACAACAAGCGCACGCGATTGTTCTCGCGGCAACGCGGGGACAGGAGTTTGCGGCGTTGACCGATGATCGGCCTAAGGTCATGCTACCGATTGGAGGCCAGCCGCTCCTCGCACGGCTCGTGAATGAACTCAAGAACCAGGGAATTAACGACGTCACCGTCGTCGCGGGCTACAAGGCAGAGGCCATCGCCGATATCAAAGGGATTGAAGTCGTGATCAATCACGACCACGATTCAACGGGGGAATTGGCTTCATTGGCCTGTGCACGACCGTCGTTCCATGATGATATGGTGATCCTGTATGGCGATCTCCTGTTTAGGAGCTACATCCTTAAAGATCTGATCGATTGCGAGGGTGAGATCGTCACCGTCGTCGATTCCGCTAAACCCGGTGCAGCAATCTCCGGATCACCCGATTATGCCCACTGCTCTGCTCCTGATGATCGATCCTTGTTCAGTCAAGACGTCGAGCTTCTGCGCGTCTCCAAAGCTAACAACAAAAAGGTCGGCGAACCCAACGGCCGATGGATTGGGATGGTGCGTACTCGCAAACTGGGCCGACAATGGCTAACAGATGCACTGGATGATTTGATGCATTACCCCGATTTTGGCCGCATGGGGATGCCGGAATTGCTGAACCATCTCGTAGGACAGGGCAAACGAATCAAGGTTCACTACATTAACGGGCACTGGCTGGACGTGAATGCACTCGATGACATTGACCGCGCGGGCGATTTCACACATGGGAAGTCAACATAGCGTTGAACAGCGTTAGGTATCTGTGATCAGCGCCGAGCAGTTTGTCGAGGCCGCACGCCGCTATGGGTACCAGTGGTATGCGGGCGTCCCTTGTTCCTTCATTACGCCGTTTATTAATTATGTAATCGAGGACGACAACCTGACTTACGTATCATCATCCAATGAAGGCGACGCGCTCGCGGCTTGTGCTGGCGCCGTGATCGGCGGACAACGCGCCGTGGTGATGATGCAGAACTCTGGTCTGGGTAATGCAATCAATCCCCTCACCTCACTGGCCCACGTATTCCGAATACCGGTGCTGATTATCTGCACACTCCGTGGTGACCCAGAGCTGGAAGATGAGCCACAACATCAGTTGATGGGCCGGATCACAGGCAATCTGTTCGAAACGATGACCGTACCTTGGGAGTTTTTTCCTATGGATCCCGAGCGTATTGAGGCAGTGCTCCGCCGTGTGAATGTCTACACGACATCTGAGCACAGGCCCTATGCGTTGGTGATGCGCAAAGACACGGTCCTGCCCCACAACCTAAAGAAGCACACCACCATCACTTCTAGAAAGGCCGCTCCCAAGTCCTCACGACGAAGTTTCTTTACGAAAAATGCTGGCCAGTTTCTGACCCGAAGCCAGGTCCTCGAACGCATCATCGAGTTGACCCCGGAACAAGACACAGTGGTCGTTGCCACAACCGGTTATACCGGACGTGAACTGTTTGCCCTTGCGGACCGAAGGAACCATATCTATATGGTCGGATCCATGGGTTGTGCCTCCTCGCTCGGTCTTGGCCTTTCCATGACACGCCCAGATCTCCGCATTGTCGTCATCGACGGCGATGGCGCAGCACTGATGCGGATGGGCAACTTCGCGACCATCGGAGCCTACGGCGGTGCGAATCTGACACATCTTGTTTTGGACAACGAGGCGCACGACTCAACCGGCGGGCAAGCCACCGTTTCCGCGGGCGTATCGTTTGCCGATGTAGCCCTTGCCTGCGGTTACGCCCTTGCCTTGGATGGCAACGATCTCGCACTCGTCGATAGCTTATTGGCGAGGGAGGCAGCGCATGGGCCCCGATTCGGGCACCTGAAGATTCAAACAGGAACGCGCCCAAACCTGCCACGGCCTGCGCTCACACCCGAGGCCATCTGCCAGCGCCTGATGCAACACATCGGCGGCGCAAGACCCACCTGAGCGCAGGGTATGATCCTGCTGACGCCCGGGCCAGTTCAACTCAGTCAACGCGTGCGAAAAGCCCTGCAGGGCCCGGATCTCAGTCACCGTGAATCCGAGTTCTTCGCCCTGCAGGCCGAGATCCGGCGGGATCTCCTAGAGATCTACGGGCTCCCAGCAGAGCGCTTTGCGGCAGTCCTTTTAACCGGCTCCGGTACCGCTGCCATGGAGGCGATGGTGTCGAGCCTTGTCCCCAGAGACGGCCGAGTCCTCATTCTGGAGAACGGCGTGTACGGTGAAAGGCTTGCCGAGATCGCCTCCATCTATCAGATCGAACACCTGCGTCTCGCCCGTCCCTGGACTCAGCCGATTGATCTGTCCGCGCTCGGGCGCCACCTTGCCGTGGCAGAGAGACTTACCCACCTCGCTGTGGTCCACCACGAAACGACGACGGGCCGGCTGAACAACCTCGCGGCAATAGCCGATCGATGCCGCGAGCATCGCATCGCCTTGCTGGTGGATGCGGTCAGCAGCTTTGGTGCAGAGGCTCTGGATTTTGAAGCGTGGGGCATCGCCGGCTGTGCGGGGACAGCCAACAAGTGCCTGCATGGCATCCCCGGGGTCTCATTCGTGATTGTGCGCCGCGATGCGCTCCCCCCTCAGGGTCAACCTCGGCGCAACCTCTATTTGGATCTCGGATGCTACGCTCGGGCACAAGATGGCGGCGCTACGCCGTACACCCAATCGGTACAGGCATTCTACGCCTTAGCCGAGGCGCTCGCCGAGCTTCAAGAGGAAGGCGGGCGGGGGAGCCGACATGCGAGATACCGGGCGCTCGCCGATCAGGTCCGGTCTGGTCTTACGGGCTTGGGCATCGTCCCGCTCTTGGCCGAAGGGGCCTCTTCGGTCGTCCTCAATGCCTTCTATCTACCGAAGGGAATCGAGTACAGCACCTTTCACGATGCCTTGAAACGACGCGGATTTGTGATCTATGCCGGGCAGGGAGAACTCGCACGCCGGATATTTCGCATCTCCACCATGGGCGCGATCACGCCAAACGATATCGCACAGTTCCTCTCAGCCGTCGAAGCCATTATGAAGGAGCACGGGAAACACTCCAGTGCGGTTGATGCCGCGGCGGATTGAATGGCCATTTCGATTGAGCAGAGGGGGTTGCTGGCTCAGGCGCTTCGTGCCGCACGCCGCTTATCATCCCTGGCGACATGAACTTGTACAAAGCGCAAGAAGCTCTCCCTCGTAAGCCCCGCATCCTCCAGCATATCCTCACGTGATCCATGCTGAATCAGGCGGTCGGGCAGTCCGTAGTGGATCACGGGATGGCAGGCGCCGTGGGCCGCGAGGCACTCGCCAATCCCACTGCCAGCGCCCCCTGCCACAACGTTCTCTTCAATACTCACCAACAGATCGTGCCGGGCGGCCAATTGCAAGATCATGTCCTCATCAAGCGGCTTTACAAATCGCATATTGACTGCCGTCGCATCCAGCTCCTCAGCAGCGTCCTGCGCGATCCGCACCATCGTGCCAAAGGCAAGGATCGCAATCCCTTTCCCCTTGCGGAGTAGCTCAGCCTTCCCAACTGGCAGCGCCTTCATCGCCGGTTCTATTGCTACCCCCGGGCCACTTCCGCGCGGATAGCGCACGGCACTCGGCTTATCGAGCAGAAAGGCGGTATAGAGCATCTGCCGACACTCGTTCTCATTTGAAGGCGCCATCACCACCATGTTAGGCAAACAGCGAAGATACGTCAGATCGAAGCTGCCGTTGTGGGTCGGCCCATCCGCACCGACCAGACCTGCGCGATCAATAGCGAACATCACAGGTAAGCCTTGATTAATGATATCGTGTATAAGCTGATCGTATGCTCGCTGAAGAAAAGTTGAATAGATCGCTACGACTGGCTTGAGACCATCACACGCCATGCCCGCCGCAACGGTGACGCTGTGCTGTTCGGCGATCCCGACGTCAAAGTAACGCTCGGGGAATTCATTTGCGAACCTGACGAGCCCCGAACCCTCGCGCATGGCGGGCGTAATCGCAACCAGTCGCTCATCCATGGCCGCCATGTCACAAACCCAGTCACTGAAGATTTCACTGTACGTGGGCTTAGATTTCGATTTTGAAGCAATAATGCCAGTTTTCGGATCAAACGGCGTAACGCCGTGATATTTGACCGGATCAGCCTCAGCAGGCGCATAACCCTTGCCCTTGCGTGTGACCACGTGCAGCATTTGGGGCCCCTTTAAGGAACTGAGATTCTTCAGCGTGGTCACAAGCGTAGGCAGATCGTGCCCATCAATGGGACCGATATAGTTGAACCCTAATTCTTCAAATAATGTGCCCGGGATTATTAATCCTTTGAAGTGCTCTTCGGCCCGCCGCGCGAGTTCCCAAACGGACGGCATCTTTCGGAGGACTTTCTTACTGCCTTCACGAACGGTCGAATAAAGCTTGCCTGACAACACCTTGGCAAAGTAATTGGACAACGCGCCAACATTTGGGGAGATCGACATGTCATTGTCGTTGAGCACGACAAGCAAGTTGGTACCAAGGTCGCCAGCATGGTTGAGTGCTTCAAAGGCCATCCCTGCGGTCATACCGCCATCGCCGATGACAGCCACGACCTTACGGTCGATCCCGAGACGCGCCGCTGCAATGGCCATGCCCAAGGCAGCGCTGATAGAGGTGCTTGAATGACCTGTGCCAAAGGTGTCGTAGTGGCTTTCACTACGTTTCGGAAACGGGGCCAACCCGCCCCACTTACGAATCGTGTGCATACGTTCGCGCCGCCCAGTCAACACCTTGTGAGGGTATGCCTGATGCCCGACATCCCAGACCAGCCGGTGCTCCGGGGTGTTAAAGACATAGTGCAGTGCGATGGTGAGCTCCACGGTACCAAGACCAGCCGCAAAATGGCCGCCGCTTTGGCTTACGGATGCAAGCAGAAAATCACGGAGTTCCTTCGCCAACGGCACGAGTTGCGATTCGGGCAGGCGACGCAGATCTTCAGGACTATCGATTGAATCGAGCAGGTTATAAGGTTGGTCGTTGCTCATGCGGTTCAGTGGCGTTGATCGAGCTTGTCATTATGGATAGGGCCCCCAGCGGTTGCAAGACATCGCGTTCACTTTCCCACCACCCCGGCCCGGTACAGTTAGAATGAGCCTAGGGCATCCAAGCGGCCTGTACTTTTCCGCGTCTTTACATTATCTTACCGTGCCAATAAGCAATAAGAAAATCCACAATCAGCGGCTTTTCGCCGAATAACTCAAGGGGAAGGTGATGGGTGTTCCTTTAATTCAGCAGTATCGCGTGGGCAGGTACATCCTTTGGCAAAAACTCCGCGGGGTCGAGCGTTACCCGCTTGTCCTTATGCTTGAGCCCCTCTTTCGGTGTAATTTGGCCTGCGCGGGTTGTGGAAAAATTGATTATCCCGACGAAATCCTGAACAAACGTCTCAGCTACGAGGAATGCATGGACGCCGTTGACGAGTGCGGCGCTCCTATTGTTTCTATCCCTGGGGGCGAGCCTCTCATCCATAAGGAAATGCCGCAGATCGTAGAGGGCTGCATCAAGCGCAAGAAATTCGTTTATCTCTGCACCAACGCGCTGCTTCTTGAGAAGCGCATCGACGACTACAGGCCTTCCCCTTACCTCACATTCTCGATTCATCTCGACGGCAACCGCGAACGGCATGATGCATCCGTGTGCCGAGAGGGCGTATTTGACAAGGTTGTCGAGACGATCAAACTGGCACGAAAAAAAGGCTTTCGAGTGACCATCAACTGCACTTTGTTTCAAGGAGAACAGGCCAACGAGGTTGCAGATTTCCTTGACTTTGCAATGGAACTTGGTGTGGAAGGCGTAACGATCTCCCCGGGTTATAGCTACGAGCGCGCACCAAAACAGGATGTATTCCTAAAAAGACGAACCAGCCATCAACTCTTCCGCGAAATCTTCAAACTTGGCAAGGGACAACGTTGGCGGTTTAACCAATCATCGCTCTATCTCGACTACCTTGCGGGTAACCAGGCTTACCAGTGCACGCCGTGGGGCAATCCAACACGTAATGTGTTTGGCTGGCAGAAGCCGTGTTATTTATTGGTAGGCGAAGGTTATGCGCCAACTTTTAAGAAACTTATGGAGGAGACACACTGGGAAAATTACGGTACAGGACGCAACCCGAAGTGTGCCGACTGCATGGTCCATTGCGGCTACGAGCCCACTGCAGTAAATGACACGTTTACGAATCCCTTAAAGGCGCTGTGGGTGGCGGTACGCGGCCCGCGCACCGAGGGGCCGCTCGTACCAGAGCCCCCCGTGGTTTACGACGAGAGACCTGTTGGCATACCCATATTGGTCGCGGCGCACAAGTCAAGCGAGACCTGTACTAGCCAGCAGGTCGCGTGAATGGCGTGGCTCTATCTGCTCTTACCCGGCGCGTTGATCTGGTTCGGCATCCTGATGTTGCCGTGGCGGCTCTGGAGCACCGATGAGTCATTGGACGCAGATCCCGGGATTGATCCGGATCTAAGCGACATTACTGCCCTCATCCCCGCAAGGAATGAGGCCAGCACCATTCAGACCACACTACCGGCCCTCGCCCGGCAGGGATCGAACCTTCAGATCATTCTGATCGACGATCAATCAAATGATGAGACGGCCTCGGCGGCGCGCAGTCTTCACCTGCACCGTTTGCAGATTGTTGCTGGCAAGCCGATCCCCCACGGCTGGAACGGCAAGCTTTGGGCGCTGGAACAGGGGCGAGGACATGTCAATACCCGATTTACGCTGCTAATGGATGCCGACATTGAACTTAAGCCGGGCATCCTGGCGAGGCTGCAAGACAAACTGGAATCAGAGCATCTCCACGCTGTATCGCTCATGGCTGAACTTCGAATGGAAGGGTTCTGGGGGAAGCTCTTGATGCCCGCCTACATCTACTTTTTCAAATTGCTATATCCCTTCCGTTTGTCTAACTCTCGATCGAGTTCCGTCGCCGCTGCGGCAGGCGGCTGCATTCTGGTCCGATCGGAAATCCTCGCTAAGATAGGTGGTTTCCATGCCATCAAGGGACAATTGATCGACGACTGTGCGCTGGCTCACCGCATCAAGGCAGAGGGTGGCAAGACCTGGATCGGACTTACCCATTCGGTGCAAAGTATTCGCCCCTACGAGCGCCTTTCGACCATCTGGGATACGGTGGCCCGTACCGCCTATACTCAGTTGCATCATTCGACGCTGCTGCTTGCGGTATGCACACTGACGCTGTTGGCCAGCTTCGCCTTACCCGCGCTCGGCCTTTTCTTCCCTTCCGGTGGCGCACGGGCACTGTCCGTTGCGACGGTGACCGCCATGGCAGTGAGCTACCTGCCGACGCTCAACTACTACGGTGTACCGGCCGCATGGGCCTTGTGGATGCCCGTCATCGGCATCCTCTACCTCGCCATGACATGGACTTCCGCGATCCGGCACTGGAGCGGCGCCGGGGCGAAGTGGAAGGGCCGAACTTATGCGGAGATGGCCGATGAGCGATGATGCGCCCGAGCCTACCCCCCGAATCCGCTGCGATCTGGATTTGTGCCCAAATGTCGGCACGGGGCAAAATAGGCTATGTTGATAAAAAGCGCGGTATCCACAACTATAACGTCAGGGGACTGACACAACGGTGAAAGCCCTGCTCAAGGCCTTGCTGACTACCCTTCTTTGGGTTTCGCTAGCGCCAGCAATATGCAAGGCAGGTCCGGATGACGCTGCCGATGCCGTTGTCACCAAGCTCCAATCGACTCTGCTCGATGTCATGCAGCACGCCACAGCGCTCGGCTATACCGGGCGTTACGATCAGCTTGCACCGGTGTTGACGTCGAGCTTTGACGTGCCCTACATCAGCAGGCTCGTCTTGGGGAAATACTGGAGTACGCTTGATCATGAGCAGAAGTCGGAATTCATAAAGACCTTCGTTAATTACGGCATTGCTGCGGCTGCCTCACAGTTCGATGGGTACAACGGAGAAACGTTTAGACCGGTCAGCAAAGAGCAATTAGAGAGTGGACGTGTAGTGATTCGAACCGAATTGGTGAAAACCGACGGCGAGGTCATTAGTCTGGATTATCTCCTGAGCGAGAAGGATGGGCGGTGGTATATCCTTAACGTGATCGCAAACGGCGTGAGTGATCTGTCGTTGAAGCGCGCCGAGTACACCGCAGTCATTAGAGATCAAGGATTCGACGGCCTTTTAGCGCAGCTAAAGCAGAAAACGGAAGAATACAAAGAACCTGCGGCAAAGTGAGGTGTAACATACCCGACCCAAGTAAGGAATTGGATGGGCGCGAAGCATCACACCCACCTTCCGTGTTTTCATCCATCATCAATCGTAAAGAAGCCCTATGAATCGTTATCAAGGACCCCGTAAAGTTTCGATCTTCTTTTGGCTTGCACTGCATTGCCTGGGCGGGGGCTTCGCATACGCACAATCCAGACAAAATGAGGCTGTGGGTGCGCAAACAACCGGGCCGGACGCGGCAGAGGTGGACGCGGGGATGGAGGCGACCAACGAAGGTTCGATCGAAGCAGACGCGGCCTCCTCCGACGACCCCCTCGAATCCGTCAACAGGCCCGTCTACAACTTCAACGACACCTTGGATAAGGCGATCCTCGAACCCATTGCCAAGGGCTACGTTGAAATCACACCACGGCTCGTCCGAACCGGGATCACTAACATCTATGAAAATGCTGCCTACCTCAATGTCATCCTCAACGACATCCTGCAGGGCAAGTTCGAGCAGGCCGGTGCCGATTTTACGCGCTTCGTATTCAATACCACGTTAGGCCTTGCCGGGCTCGTCGATATCGGCACGGCTGTGGGACTCGAAAAACATGAGGAAGACTTCGGGCAGACGCTGGCTAAATGGGGATCGGGCGAAGGCGCCTATCTCGTGATACCGTTGCTCGGGCCGAACACCGTCCGGGATACGCCCGATTATGGCACCGCCCTCGTCACCAACCCGTTATTCTATGTTTCCATCGCCAACGCTATCCTCATCCCCGTTGCCGCCGTGGGCATCATCAACAAGCGGGCAAACCTTCTGGATGCAACCCGGCTTCGGGATGAAGCCGCGGTTGATCCCTACACCTTCACGCGTGAAGCCTATCGTCAGCGCCGGGCTTTCTTGATCTACGACGGTCATCCCCCGGCGGAACACTATGACGTTGATGAATTCATCGAGCAGGAAGGCACCGAAGACGAGGAGTTCGATGACATCCTGTTCATCAAATAGGGATGTGGTGCGTCGGATACCGCTCGGCCCTTGCCTAGGGGTCCAGTAACTCGATCCAATGCCGGACCGGCACGTTGGCTAGTGGCTGCAGAACCATCTGACAGCCGACATTGGCTGTTGCAATCAGCTGAGGCCGATCCGATTGCAGGGCCGCGACCTTGTTCTGTTGCAGCGGCTGAGACAGCGTCCTTTGCAGCAGCGAGTAGACACCGGCGGATCCACAGCAAAGGTGGCCGTTGGGTACCCGCGTCAGGTCAAAGCCTAGACGTCGCAGCAATGTCTCCGTCACGCCGTTCAGCTGTTGCGCGTGTTGCAAGGTACAAGGTGAATGAAAGGCGATGCGTCGGGGGGTGTGCGGGCGAATGGTAAGTAGAGCCAGGTCAAGCTCGCCCAGCACCTCGCAGAGATCCAGTGCGACTGCGGATATTCGCTCGGCCTTTCTTGCGTAGTGCGGATCCTCGCACAAGAGCTCTGGGTAGTCTTTAATCATCGCGCCACAGCCACTGGCCGTGCACACAATTGCCTCAAATCCCGACTCGAGGTGAGGCCACCACGCGTCAATGTTTCGACGCGCAAACACGCGCGCTTCATCACTCGCTGCCATATGGTGGCTGATGGCCCCACAGCAACCCGCGGCGTTTGGGGTAACGGCACGGATGCCAAGACGGTTAAGCACGCGGGCGGTGGCTCTGTTGGTGTTGGGCGTGAGCCATGGCTGAACACACCCGGCAAACAGCAGCATCTTGCGCGGATGGGAAGAAGCTTGCCAGGCAACGGCATGCGCCTTTGCTGGGATCATGCCCCTAAGGGCCGCGGGGAGCAGCGGGCGCAGCCACTGGCCTAGGCGCAACAAGGGGACAAAGCGACGTGGGTAGGGAAGGGTCTTGCGCAATAGGTACCGAAGGATTCGCTCGGTGAATGGGCGTCTCACCTTCGCTTCGATGTGTTTGCGACCGATGTCCAGCAGCCGCCCGTAGGCAACACCGGAGGGACACGTTGTCTCACACGCGCGGCATGTCAGGCAGCGATCGAGGTGAACCTGGGTGCCGCGGCCCGCTGGCTTGCCCTCCACTAGGCCCTTAATCAGGTAGATGCGTCCTCGTGGTCCGTCCAGTTCATCGCCCAGCAACTGGTAGGTCGGGCAGGTCGCCGTGCAAAACCCGCAGTGGACACAGCTTCGCAATATCGCATCGGCGTCCTGCCCGTCGCGGGTATCCTTGAACTCGCATGAGAGTGCCGTCTGCATAGCAAACTAATGGCGTCTCCTCATAGCGCCTTATAGATCACGGTACATCCGTCCGGGATTCAAGATCCCACGGGGGTCAAATGCCGCCTTGAGACGGCGGTGCAGCCGAGCGAGGGCAGGTGCAAGCGGATCGAATACCTCGCCTTGGCGATCTCCGCCGCGAAATAAGGTGGCGTGCCCGCCTGCCTCGCGTGCTGCCGCACGCACGGTCTCATAGGGCGCGTTGGTGGTCAACCAACGCTGCGCCCCTCCCCAGTCCAGCAGCCACCGGCCCGGCACATCGAGGGGATTGCAGGCCGGCGGCACGGATAAGCGCCACAGCGGCGCCTCATCGGCAAAAAAAGCAAGCCGTTGCTCCCTAACTGCCAGCCAATACGCGCCCGATTCACACACCCTCTCCAAATCGAGCCGTCGCAGCGCCTGCTCGACGGCGCTGCCGTTACCGGAAAGGCGTACGGTCAGATACGCCCCGTCACAGGTCGACCCGGACAGAGGCAAGGGCTGCCCCGCCCAGCGATTCATCGACTGGATGGCCTCCTTAAGTGCCGCCTTGCCTTGGAGCGTGACCTCAAGCTTCGGCATTGGCTGCACCTTAAGCGTGACCTCAAGCAGCACCCCAAGCGTCCCCAAGGCGCCAGCGAACAGCCGGGAGACGTCATACCCGGCCACGTTTTTCATCACCTGCCCACCGAAATGCAGCACTTTCCCGGTCCCCGCGAGGCACCGGATCCCGAGCACAAAGTCCCGAAGCGGCCCCACATAGGGGCGCCGAGGGCCCGACAGGCCACAGGCGACCGTCCCCCCTAAGGTCGCGGCCTCACCAAAATGGGGCGGCTCAAAGGCCAACATCTGCCCTCTCTCAGCAAGCGTCTCCTCGATCTCGTCGATTGTGGTCCCGGCGCGGGCGGTGATCACAAGCTCAGTGGGCTCATAGGCGATAATCCCCGAATACGAACGGACATCAAGCATCTGTGAAGGCCCAACTTCCCTCCCGTAGAATGCCTTGGTCCCGCCGCCACGGATGCAGAGGGGTTGCCCCGCAACATAGGCCGCCTCAACACGCTGCTTAAGTTCTTTCTGAATCTGATCTGGGCTTGGCAAGGGGACAGGAGTTATACGGAGAAACCCGTGGCTGTAGGCTAAAATCGCTCGAGGTGAGGGAACGCAAGCATACCCTCGTGTACATGCATGGCGCCGAATTCCGCGCAACGCCGTAAGGTGGGCACTGCCTTACCGGGATTGAGTAGTCCCTCGCTGTCAAAAGCCGTTTTGATGGCGTGGAACTGAGCTAACTCATCGGCATTGAACTGCACACACATCTGATTGAGCTTTTCAACGCCCACACCGTGCTCTCCCGTTACGGTGCCGCCGACCGCCACGCAGACTTCCAGGATCTTGCCACCCAGCGCCTCGGCCTTCTGCAGTTCACCCGGGGCATTGACGTCGTAGAGGATGAGTGGATGGAGGTTTCCATCTCCCGCATGGAAGACGTTGACTATAGGAAGCGCATACTCGCTCGAAAGTTGGCTGACACGCGTAAGTACTTCCGCAAGATAGCGTCTTGGGATTGTGCCGTCCATACAATAATAATCCCGAGCAATACGGCCAACTGCAGGAAACGCGGCTTTACGCCCGGCCCAGAATCTCTGCCGTTCAGCCTCATCAGCCGCGATCTGGATGTGCGCCGCACCCGACCCCAAGAGAACCGCCTGAACGTCTCGCATCTCCTCCGCTACTTCGTCCGGGGTGCCATCCAGCTCACACAGCAGGATCGCTTTCGCTCCTGTCGGATACCCGGCATGGACGAAGGCTTCTGCGGCGCGTACCGCCGCTTGGTCCATCATCTCAAGACCCGCAGGAATAATTCCGCTCGCGATAATGGCGGCAACGGCTCTGCCTGCGGCCTCAACCTGATCGAACGCAGCCAGTGCCACCTGCGCGTATTGGGGCTTCGGTATAAGCTTCACGGTAACCTCAACGATCACGCCTAGCATGCCTTCTGATCCGGTCAAAAGTGCCAGCAGATCATAGCCTGAGGCATCCAAGGCACCGCAACCTATGGTGAGTAAATCGCCTTCTATCGTCACAACCTTCAAAGCAAGAATGTTGTGAACCGTCAGGCCATACTTCAGGCAGTGCACACCGCCAGAATTCTCTGCGACGTTACCACCGATGGTGCAGGCAATTTGAGATGATGGATCCGGCGCATAGAACAAGCCGTATTCTTCGCCCACCTCAGATAGCGTGATGTTGCGCACCCCCGGCTCTACCCTAACGGTTCGATTAACAGGGTCGATATTGAGGACCCGCGTAAATTTAGCAAGGCTCAGCACCAGTCCGCCGCGTACCGGAAGCGCACCTCCCGACAGACCGGTGCCCGCTCCCCGAGCAACAACAGGGATATGGTGCTGATAGCAAAGACGCAGGATCTGCTGTACTTGGGCGACGGTGTCGGGCAGGACCACTACCCCTGGCAACGCGCGATAAGCAGAGAGCCCATCGCATTCATAGGCTCGGAGCGACTCCTCGTCCGCAATCACAGCCTCGGCCGATAAAATCCGGCGTAGCTCATCTACTACAGGTGCTTGCATGATCGACACCGTTAACCCACCCCTGAGCCCTGCTTTTTGCCTATCGTGCGTCGTTGCTCACCTAAGCACTGAATTGTAGGTTCGAACACTGTCTAACACCAGAGAAGCGGCATTTTGGGGGAAGGCGAAGTGCCAATAGCGGGCCTTCGCGCGACTCCCAAGGCGCAAGCCCTCACCTCTAGCCAAGATATCACCATCTTGGTTAAATGAGCGCCCAGTGGGACCAATAGGCAACTGATCGTCCAGAAGTGTGAGAAAAGACGAGACCGAGGGATGAGCGAAGAAATCCTCATTAATGCGACTCCACAGGAGACACGCGTCGCAGTGGTAGAGAACGGGATCCTTCAGGAAATCCTGGTCGAGCGTTCCGGTCGACGCGGACTTGTGGGCAACATCTATAAGGGCAGTGTCTCACGGGTGCTACCCGGGATGCAGGCGGCCTTTATTGACATTGGGCTGGACCGGACGGGATTTCTACACACCTCAGACATTGTTGAGGGTTCCAGCAACATCGATGGAGACGATCGCGCACGGATTTTCACCCCGAGCATCGATGCCCTCCTGAAGGAAGGCCAGGAAGTTTTGGTCCAGGTCATTAAGGATCCGCTTGGTAGCAAGGGAGCACGATTGACGACGCACCTTTCCGTTCCATCACGCTACCTCGTTTTTATGCCAGCGTATCACTCCGTTGGCGTTTCCCAAAAGATCGAAAACGATGCAGAACGTGAGCGGCTGCGCGACATTGTGCTTCGCAACCATCCTGGGCTGCGTAGGTTCGCCGTTGTGGGCGATGACACTGCGGTTGTGGCGAATAGCACAAGGCAGGTTGGCGGCTCGAACACCGGCGGATATATCCTTCGCACCGCAGCGGAAGGTATAAGCGAAGACAAACTGTGCAAAGACATGGATTTTCTGAGAAGACTCTGGGATTCCGTAATGGTGCGCGCGGAACATACCTTTGCGCCGGGTATTGTGTATGAAGACATGGCGTTGGTCATGCGGACCATGCGTGATCTAGTCGATACCGACATCGAAAAAGTGCGCATCGATTCCGAAGATGCCTATCAACGCGTGCTTGCATTCGCCAAACAATTCATTCCCGATCTGGTCGATCGGATTGAACTTTACTCCGGTGAGCGTCCTATTTTGGACCTGTATATGGTAGAGGACGAAATTCAGAAGGCTTTGGAGCGAAAGGTCCAGCTCAAATCCGGAGGGTTTCTGGTCATAGACCAGACCGAGGCAATGACAACGATTGATATCAATACGGGAGCATTTGTTGGACACAGGAATCTTGAAGAGACAATATTCAAGACCAACCTCGAAGCGGCGCAGGCAATCGCTCGTCAATTACGGCTACGCAATCTAGGGGGTATCATCATCGTCGATTTTATCGATATGTCGGAGCCTGAGCACCGACGGCAAGTTTTACGCGCGCTCGAGAAGAGCCTGCAGCAGGATAATTCGAACGTTACGATAAGCGAAGTAAGCTCATTAGGGCTTGTGCAGATCACGCGGAAACGCACACGGGAAAGCCTCGAACATATCCTATGTGAGCCGTGTCCAACCTGTAACGGCCGAAGCCAAATCAAGACTGCAGAAACCGTGTGCTATGAGATCTTCCGTGAAATTCTTCGTGAGGTGCGTCAATATGACGCCCAGAAATTACTTGTCGTCGCCTCACAATCAGTGGTTGACCGACTCCTCGACGATGAATCAAGGAGCGTTGCGGAACTGGAACAATTCGTCGGCAGACCCATTACGTTCCAGGTCGAAACGCCCTACACCCAGGAACAATACGACATTGTTTTGCTTTAGCGTGCTCGCATTATAGATGTTCAAACGGGTAATCAAATTTTTATTTGGTGTGGCGTGGTATGCCTTCGCCGGCATTACCCTCTTCGCCGCCATCGCTGTCACCGTAGTGCGTCTCATGCTGCCTGGGATCAGTGAGTATCGTGAGGAGATTCAACAGTGGGTAAGCCGCTATATGGAGCAACCGGTGGAGATAGAGTCTATCAATGCTAATTGGCAAGGCTGGCGGCCGCAGCTCGATCTACAACAAATCAGCCTATTGGAAAAAAATGGCACTGGACACATCGCACGGTTTCAACGGGCCCACATCAGTATCGATCCCATCAGCAGCTTATTGAGAAAAGAGCTGGTTCCTGGGTCCTTGACAATCTCTGGATTGCAGTTGTCACTCATGCATAATCCAGATGGTTCTATCACGGTTAAAGGATTCGATGAGGCCGATGTAAGCAAGCGGACTGCGGGTAGCAGCGGCCTAGGTGCCTGGCTGCAACGACAGCAACAACTCACTATCGAGCAGGCACGTGTGACTTGGGTCGACTTACAAACCATGAAGGAACCACTCGCCTTTTCAAATGTTTCGCTGCAACTTCGCAGCGCAGGGAAGCGCCTGCAACTGGAGGGATCCGCCCAACTGCCTCGCTACATGGGCAATCGGCTTGACTTTGCCTTGGATGCTGATGGCGATCTCTTGACCCCCGAATGGTCAGGGGAACTCTATGTTGAAGGGCACGGTATTCATCCAGGGCCGTGGCTCCGCGACATCGCAAGGATCGGGGTCGACATGGCACATGGTGAGATGGATCTCAAAGTTTGGACCACGTGGAGCGATGGCACGCTCACCAGGATCGACGGGCAGTTCGCGACGGGGCCGTTTGACCTGCTCATTGACGGCGCAGGGATGTCGCTTACCGAGGCGAAGGCGGAGCTCACCGCCCTGCGGACGGCAAGCCGAGGTTGGCGCATTGATGTCAACCGACTTTGGGTGACGACACCCGAGGGGCCCTGGCCAGACGATGAGATCCATCTGCAGACCACGCCGATGCCCTGGGCAGGTGGCTACCATCTCACGGGCAGTATCCGCTTTCTCAAGCTGGGTGACATTGCGCCGCTGCTGGCAAATTCTTCCGGTCTGTCGGCAACGATCCGTCATTACCTCACAAAATCCGCACCACGAGGTGAGCTTCACAACGTCCAGTTCGATTACCGCCCGGATCGGCTGTTCGATGAGCGACTCTTTCTAAAGATGAGCTTCAACGATCTGATCGCCGGACCAGACGCCGGTGTTCCGGGTATCAGCGGATTACGTGGGAGTATCAGCGGTACCTTAGGGACTGGCGTGCTGCTCTTGGATAGGGATCCTGTTGAGATCCAATTTCCAACGTGGTTTGAGATGCCGTTCTGGCTCAATTGGCTTGAAGGGGCAATCAGTTGGACACACGACGATGACGGCTGGACATTAACCTCAGACACGTTAGCGATGCGAAATAACGATATGAGCGCGAAACTGCGCGGACGACTCGCCTGGTCTGGTGCTAACCCGGCACCGACGGCAGATCTTGTCGTGACCATTGAAGACGGGCGGCTGGAGCACATTTCCCGATACTTGCCGAAAACTGTCCCCGACGCAGATAAAGACTGGGTCAAAGGCGCCGTTTTGGCCGGGCGGATCACGGAAGGAGTAGGTGTTTGGCGTGGCGCACTTAATGAGTTTCCATTCAGTCAGGGCCAGGGACGATTTCAAGTGCGGGCCACGATCCGTGACGGTGTTCTGGATTACGCCACCGGTTGGCCACAGCTCAGCGCGATTGAAGCAGCTATCGCCATCGAAGGTTGGAACCTCACAGTCGATGTGACACACGCTATGGTACTCAACTCTGAGATCGTGAGCGCGCATGGGGGCATTGCAGATGTCAGCGCACCGGATAAGGTGTTCAAAGGCCAGAGCACAATAAAGGCGGCGGCGGCCGATGTGCGGAGATTCATACTAGAAAGTCCGTTAGCATCACAGGCCATCGGAAGGCAGGTCACATCGATGGACTTCGATGGCACGATTACGATAGACCTCGCGATGGAGACACCATTGATGGACGAGGGCAGTTACGCCGTGCAAGGCCAGGTGCAGCTGGCAGGCAACGCCGTGCACTCCAATCGGCTGGGCGCAACGTTCACGGACATCGAGGGACAGCTGGAGTTTACTGAAACGCGCTTGGATGCGAAGGGACTTGAAGGTAAGCTATTCGACCGGCCCGTCCACTTCGACATCAGCACAGATTATGTCGAAGAAAACGCCAGCAGCGAATTGCTGGTGAGCGGAACGGCCGATCCTGCGTTCCTGGCTGACCAACTCAGGCGATTCGACCCAACGCTGGCGCTGCTCGACGAGCGATGGATCGACGGCGACACGAAATGGCAAGCGGAGATCACGTTACCGACGGACTGCTGTAACGCACAAACGCCCGGACAGGTTAGGCTCACGTCCCAACTCGAGGGCATGACAGTGCACCTGCCTGCACCCCTTGGTAAAGCAACGGATGAAGAGACCGATCTCACCATTCTGACTCAAATTGGCGACTCCACACAAAATCGCTTCACATTCCGTTACGGTGCGAACTTAAGCGGTGTACTTGAGCTGCACCCGGAGCCGGTTGCAGCCGCGATGAACCGTATCGGCTTGCATCTTGGTCCTGGCACACCACGCTTACCCGATAGGCCGGGGCTCGCCATCGATGGTCAACTCCCCGAACTCGCTGTGAGTCCTTGGCTAGATCTCCTACAAGCCAACGAGCGCAATAGAGGTGCCTCAATGCCCTATCCACCCGAGGCCGTTAACGTCGATGTCGCTATCGCGCGGCTCGAGGTGCTCGACCAGTGGCTCAACAGCGCTAAACTCAAAATCGCCCATGACGAGCGGGGGTGGATCGCCAGTATTGTCGCGGCAGAGGCGAGTGGTTCGATTACAGTGCCTGCAGCGGGGTTAGCGGCACCCGTGCATGCGGAGTTTGAAAAATTGACACTTGCCACTGTCACCCCCCCCGACGCGACAACACGCACCGATCCACGGCGTCTCCCCGCCCTCACGGTGCATTGCAAGGCATTGACGTACGGGTCCGTCGAACTGGGTGAGACTCGCCTGCGGGCAACCCCTGTGAGCGATGGCCTGCGATTGGACGAACTCGCGTTTATCTCACCCGGACTCAATATCTTAGGCCAGGGAGACTGGCTCGTCGTCGACGAAGTGCAGCGATCACACGTTGATATCACAGTTGAGGCAGACGATCTTGGTAAGTTGCTCAATCGATTTGGTTACAACGTGACTTCCATCGAAGGCGGCGCGGCGCAGCTCGATATCGATGCCAGCTGGCAAGGGGCACCAAGAGATTTTTCGCTGGCAACTATGAATGGCACCCTGCACATGAACGTCGGCAAAGGGCGCTTTCTCGACATCCAGCAAGGCGTAGGTCGCATCTTCGGCCTGCTGAGCTTTCAGACACTCGCACGGCGCTTAAGCCTTGATTTTGATGACATGTATCAAAAAGGTTTCCCCTTTGATCGCATCGAAGGTACATTCGATTTTGAAAACGGCAATGCCTACACCAACGACTTTGTCATGGAGGGCCCTTCCGCACGCATGGGCGTAACGGGGCGCACGGGGCTCATCGCCCAAGACTACAACCAGACCGTGACGGTGACGCCAGCGTTCGCCAGCAGCTTGCCAGTCGCCAGCGCCCTGTTCGGACCGGTTGGCGTCGGTGTCGGCGCCGCCATTCTGGTGGTCGGCCAGATGTTCAAGTCCCTGCCCGATCAGCTAGACAACGTACTCAGTCATCAATACATCATCACGGGCAGTTGGGACAATCCAACGGTTGAGAGAGTGAATGCCAAAAACCACGAAGCCGCCAGCGCCCCATCCCGGTTCATCGATGGCGTTAACCAGTAGCCGCGTGGCTCATTTCGCGAGCGAAGGCCCTCGTCAGAACTACGGTACAAATCAGCACCCTATTTAGTGAAACAGGCTAGCGTTCACCATCAAATGGACCCAGATACTCCCAGCAAACCCCAGGGCGACTGCCCAGCTCCATTTGAGATGGGAGAAAAAAGTATACATGCCTCGCGCTTGCCCCATCACCGCAACACCCGCCGCCGATCCGATCGACAGCAAGGACCCGCCCACGCCTGCCGTGAGTGTCACCAGCAGCCATTGGCCGTGGCTCATATCGGGAGACATCGACAAGACGGCGAACATCACCGGAATATTATCGATGACCGCGGATAGAACTCCAACGAGTACATTCGCGGTCGTGGGTCCCAGATCCACATACAGAACATTAGCGAGGATCGCAAGATAACCCATGGTCGCAAGGCCGCCGACACACAGGATGATGCCATAGAAAAACATCAAGGTGTCCCATTCCGCCCGTTCCAAGGCCTTGAAGATATCAAACGGCGTATGAGGCGGTGAGGTAACCACCGCTTCATCCACCTCAAGTCTTGCTTCCTCGGGCCCTTCGGTAGGCCGCCTCAAGGCCAACGGCCCACGGGTCTTCAGGTAATACCCATAGAGCTTAAGAAGCCCTAAGCCCGTCATCATTCCCATCACGGGCGGCAGATGCAAAAAGTTGTGCCCCAGTACCGCCATGGTGATGGTCAGGAAAAAGAGTCCCAGCACCATCCAGGCCCCCTTTTGTAATTCGCCTGACTCCCTGAGTGCCGCAGGCTGTGTGTTGGGCACCGTAAAGGACATAATGGCGGCGGGGATAACCCAGTTGGTAAACGAGGGGCCAAACAAATGGAAGAATTCGTGAAACTTGACGACCCCCTTCTGCCAAACCATGAGTGTTGTGATATCCCCGAAGGGACTGAACGCTCCGCCGGCGTTTGCGGCGACCACAATGTTTACACAGGCAACCGTAACAAATCGGACGTTATTTCCACCGACCGTCATCACCACGGTCGCCATCAACAATGCCGTCGTCAGATTGTCTGCAAAAGGCGATATGCAGAAGGCCAGGCCACCCGTGATCCAGAAGATCGTTCTAAGTGAAAAGCCCTTGGAGACGAGCCAGGCCTTCAGCGCAACAAACATCCCCACCTCCTCCATGGTGTTGATGTAGGTCATCGCTGCCAGCAGAAACAGGAAGATCTCGGCAAATTCCAGCAGGTTGTGCCGCACCGCCTCCCCTGCCGTGTGCGTGTCACCGATTTGTGCGTAGCCAAGGGCAACCAGGCTCCAAATGATGCCCGCCGCTACCATGACGGGCTTTGATTTACGCAGGTGCAGCGTCTCTTCAGCGATGACCAGCGCATACGCCAGCACGAAGATCGCGAGTGCGGCGATCCCAACCCATTCACCCGTCAAAACCAGGCCCGGCCCTGCATCCGTTGCAGCACCCGCTATGTCCGGCAAACACCATGCTGTGCTCGCGATAAGCGTTCGGCCCAATTGCTTTAGGATGCCATCGTATACCACGCCAAACTTAATCATTTTTCGCTCCAATCGGTTTATCTTATTTGATTGCCATTTAGGGCGCCCCAAGCCCCATGCGCCACTCCTGCGGCGGTGCCCACACTACGACAGGCAGCGCTCTGCCCCGCTACTTTAACCGCTCGAGGCCGGCCCGCGTTACTGCCTTGCCCAAGCGGAGTAGAGTCCCCGGCCTTTTTCAATCGGGGCAATGGGCGCACAGGATGATGAGCTTTGGGTTACAATTCACTTCATGGTCTGGAAGCCCAGCGTCACTGTCGCTGCCATCGTTGAGCGCGATCGTCGCTTTCTCCTGGTTGAAGAAGCGGCCAATGGCCGGGTGGTGTTTAATCAACCAGCCGGCCATCTCGAGCCGGAAGAGACGTTGTTAGACGCCGTAAAGCGCGAGGTGCTGGAGGAGACAGGATGGCACTTCCTGCCCGAGGCCATGGTAGGCATTTATCTCTATCCCGATCGCGATGAGGGTGTGACGTACCTGCGCATCTGTTTTTTAGGGAGCTGCCATGGACATGAGCCTGATCGGCCACCGGATGAGGCCATTATCCGGGTCATATGGCTTACTCTAGAGGAACTTATGTCAATGCGCGAGAAGCTTCGCAGCCCGATGGTACTACACTGCATCGATGATTATAGGAAAGGAAGGCGCTACCCGCTAACGATGCTCAATCATTACCTACCGGCAAAAAGTGGCGCTTCTACGATGGCGCCACGGAAGAGATCATGATTGCAACACAACCTGCCACGAGAACCGTGCCGCGCACCAAGATTATCGTCGGCCTTTCCGGGGGTGTTGACTCGTCTGTCAGTGCCCTGCTTCTGAAGCGACAAGGCTATGCAGTCGAAGGCCTGTTTATGAAGAACTGGGAAGAAGACGACACGGAGAACTACTGTGGTGCGGCTAAGGACGCGGAGGATGCCAGGCGTGTCTGCGACGATCTGGGTATTCTGTTGAACACGGTCAATCTTTCTGCTGATTATTGGGAGAATGTGTTCACGCATTTTCTCAATGAATATCGCGGTGGACACACCCCTAATCCCGATATCCTCTGCAATCGCGAGATCAAGTTCAAGGCATTTCTCACGCATGCACAAAGCTTGGGAGCGGATATGATCGCAATGGGACACTATGCACGCGTAAGCCGTCAGGATGGCCACTTGTATCTGCGCAAAGGCTTCGATGACAACAAGGACCAAAGCTACTTTCTGCATGCCCTCGATCAAGAGCAACTAGGCCGCTCGCTATTTCCGATTGGCGAGTTTAGGAAAGCGGCCGTGCGGAAACTTGCCGCGGAGGCTGGTCTTGTAACCCACAATAAAAAAGACAGCACCGGCATCTGTTTTATCGGCGAGCGCCGCTTCAAGCCATTTCTCATGCGGTTTTTACCGGTGGAACCCGGTGACATTCAGACCCCCGGAGGCAAGATCGTTGGGCAGCACGACGGCCTGATGTACTACACCCTGGGACAGCGAAAAGGTCTCGGCATCGGTGGCCGGAGAGAGGGCAACGGCGAACCTTGGTACGTGGTGGCCAAAGATCTCAAGAACAATGTGCTGATTGTAGCCCAGGGACATGATCATCCTTTGCTCTACCGTCAGCACCTCGTCGCGTCTGCCTTGCATTGGATCGTCAATGCGCCATCTGAATTACCGTTTCGATGCAAGGCCAAAACCCGATACCGGCAGCCTGATCAGGACTGCACCATCACGTCGTTGGACAATGCGCAATGTCATGTTAAATTCGACAGGCCTCAGCGTGCGATGACACCCGGCCAGTCCGTGGTTTTCTACCAGGGCGACGTGTGCCTCGGCGGAGGCCCCATCGCGAAAACCGCAACGTAGCGCCGTCTAGTACGTTCTGAGGCTTCGAAACTTCGTCTTTTCCTTGGAGATGTGAAAGGCGCCTTGCTCACTCGCTCGGCACCTGCACAATAGGTAAAATTGCGGCTTAGGACTTTTTGGGGGCCATAATGAAAAACACTTATCAGGCGCGGTCGACGCTCAAAGTCGGGGAATCGACCTACGAGTTGTTTGCGCTCAAGAACCTTGTTAAGCGCTTTAATAGTGAGCGGCTTCCCTTCTCATTGAAGATCCTGCTAGAAAATCTTTTGCGGACCGAAGACGGGATCACAGTCACCGCCGAGGACATCGAAGCCCTTGCCTCTTGGGATCCCAGGAGCGAGCCAAACCGAGAGATCGCCTTTACCCCCGCCCGCGTGTTAATGCAGGATTTTACGGGCGTACCCGCCGTTGTCGATCTTGCCGCCTTGCGCGATGCGTTAGGCAAGCTCGGTGGCGATCCGAAACGCGTCAATCCCCTTTCGCCAGCAGAACTCGTTATCGATCACTCCGTACAGGTGGATGCGTTTGGAAGCGCCGACGCAATGGCGCACAATGCTGAGATTGAATTCGAGCGCAACAAAGAGCGCTACGCCTTTCTGCGATGGGGCCAACAGGCGTTTTCCAACTTCAAGGTGGTGCCACCAGATACCGGCATCGTCCACCAAGTCAATATGGAATATCTGGCGCGTGTCGTGTTTACGAAGGAACTGAACGGGATTAAACAGGCCTATCCGGACACGCTGGTTGGCACTGATTCCCATACCACGATGATCAACGGCTTGGGGGTTTTGGGTTGGGGCGTAGGCGGGATCGAGGCAGAGGCGGCCATGCTTGGGCAACCTATCAGTATGTTGATCCCGCAAGTCGTGGGTTTCAAACTGACCGGCCAACTGCCCGAAGGCGCCACCGCTACAGACCTTGTCCTTACCGTTACGAACCTGCTCCGAAAACACGGTGTGGTAGGCAAGTTTGTCGAATTCTTCGGCGCCGGTCTCGACCACCTGCCACTCGCTGATCGCGCTACGATCGCGAATATGGCCCCGGAATACGGTGCCACCTGTGGCATATTCCCCATTGACAGCGAAACGCTGCGCTACTTGGAACTCTCGGGCCGAGCGGCAGAGCAGATCGCGTTAGTTGAAGCCTACGCCAAGGAACAAGGCCTTTTCCGCGTAGCGGGGAGCCGTGACGCCGAGTATTCCGACGTAATGGAACTGGATATGCGCACGGTAGAACCCAGCATCGCCGGGCCCAAGCGGCCACAGGACCGGGTGCCACTGCGCGAAGCAAAACAGGTCGTTAAAACAACGCTGCATGACCATCAGAAGGAACGGGCAGGTTCCAGGAATGGCGACATGGCACGTTTCCAAGATGACGGGGGCGCTACGGCAATGCGCAGAAAGAGCGCCGCTCGCACATCGGGCGAGCCCTTGGTGGGCGGCGGCAACCCGGATCAGCTTGCGGACGGTGCCGTGGTCATTGCCGCCATCACCTCTTGCACCAATACATCCAATCCGTCCGTCATGGTGGCGGCCGGATTACTGGCGAAGGCGGCAAACGAGCGAGGCCTCAAGGTCAAGCCCTGGGTTAAGACGAGCCTTGCCCCGGGATCACAGGTCGTCCGAGCGTATCTCGAAAAAGCGCAGCTCTTGCCCCATCTTGAGGCCCTGGGCTTTCACCTTGTGGGCTACGGCTGCACCACCTGCATCGGGAACTCAGGCCCCCTACTTAAGGCCGTGAGTCAGTCCATCCACGAGCATGATCTGGCGGTGTGCTCAATTCTATCAGGCAACCGCAACTTTGAGGGACGCGTGCATGCTGAGGTGAAGATGAATTTTCTCGCCTCGCCGCCACTCGTCGTCGCCTACGCTATTGCAGGCACGATGGACATCGACCTCTACCAGGAACCATTAGGCGTTGATCGAAACGGCAGCCCCGTCTTTCTTAAGGACATCTGGCCCAGCCAGCAGGCGATCCAAGAGGCAATTACCCTCACCATCAATTCGACGATGTTTCGTACGAGCTACAAGAACGTCTTTTCAGGCGACAGACGTTGGACCAGCATGCAGATACCGCAGGTGGCGCAGTTTCACTGGGATGAGCGCTCCACTTACATCAAAAGTCCTCCCTATTTCGAAGACATGCGCGCTAAGGCAAGCACGATCGCGGCCATCAAAGGTGCCCGATGCTTGGCACTCCTTGGGGATAGCATCACGACTGACCACATTTCGCCCGCCGGCGCCATCAAGACCGACAGCCCGGCCGGTCGGTACCTAATCGAGCACGGTGTCCTGCCCAAGGATTTCAATTCGTATGGGTCACGGCGTGGCAACCACGAGGTCATGATGCGCGGGACCTTCGCCAATATCCGCTTGCGCAACCAACTGGCACGCCCCCGCGAAGGTGGATGGACCATGCATCTTCCTTCCCGTGAGCCGATGAGTATCTATGATGCCGCTGTGCGGTATCAGAAAAACAATGTACCGTTATTGATCATCGCGGGCAAAGAATACGGGACGGGTTCATCGCGCGATTGGGCTGCGAAAGGAGTTGCGCTCTTGGGCGTGAAGGTGGTGATCGCGCAGAGTTTCGAGCGCATTCACCGGTCGAACCTCGTCGGCATGGGGGTACTTCCACTCACCTTTCAAAATGGGGTGAATGCAGAAAGCCTTGGCCTTACAGGGGAAGAGGTCTGCGAAATCGTGGGGCTTATTCCTGGCGCCAAGGAAGTTACCGTGCTTGCGACACCCGACGACGGCAAACCCATACGGTGCACCGTACATGTGCGCATCGATACACCCAAGGAGTGGGAGTACTATACCAACGGCGGCATTCTTCCCTATGTGCTGCGGCAACTCGCGGCCTAGCTCCGTGTTGGGGAAACACGTTGCTCACCGCTGATTGTGTACGGTGCAAGCGATGGCGCTCGTCATCTTTTCCGAGCGCTCCGGCGGGATCTGATTGAACGCCCGCAATGGGTTACGGCACGTCGATGAGCATCCACCCCTCGGCCGTCGTCGAAGAGGGCGTGATCTTGGGCAAGAACGTTACGGTCGGTCCCCTTACGTACATCGAGATGGGCGCGGTCGTCGGCGACGGATGCTCTATCGGGCCTCAAGCGACTATCTACCGCTACACCACCCTCGGTCCTGGCTGCCAGGTGCATGCGGGCGCGGTGTTAGGCGGACTACCACAGGATCTCGCACATCAGAACGAGGAGAGCTATGTCAAGTTGGGCTCCAAATGCGTGATCCGGGAAGGCGTCACCGTCCATCGCGGCACCAAAGCCGGTACGTCCACCATCATTGGAGACGAATGTTATCTGATGAATTTTAGCCATGTTGCCCATAACGCGACCTTGGGAAAGCGCGTCATCCTGGTCAACGGCGCGCTGCTTGGTGGTTACAGTGAGGTTGGAGATGCCGCGTTTATAAGTGCCCTTTGCCTGGTACACCAGTTCTGCCGTGTCGGGCGACTCGCCATGCTGGGGGGGAGCAGTGGGATTTCCAAAGATGTCCCACCCTTCTGCACTACCCACCCCTTTCAGCCGAATAAGATCCTCGGGATCAATACCGTCGGGATGCGCCGGGCTGGTATATCACCCGCAGCACGTCAGCAGGTCAAACAAGCATTCACGCTCATGTACCGATCCGGCTTAAATGTATCCCAGGCCTTAAAACACATCCGCGAGGCATTCCAGGACGGTCCCGCCATTGAATTTTGCGAATTCGTTGAAACATCCAAACGTGGAATTTGCGGTATGTCGAATGCAGCAAACGACAACGATGCACCCGCGGACTTGTAGTCTGAGCGCGCGTTTCCAATCGAGTGTCCACGCTTCTTTTCTCCTGTGCAAAACCCCGATCCCTCTGTGGAGGCATAGGATGAATTAGTTCGGATGCGCATTTCATAGCGAGGCCACCGCCTCCCGTCGCCTAGAGAAAAGGTAGTACAAAAGGCACGCGATAATGAGCCAGGCAACCGCCAGGTAACCAATAATCCCGTCGTAATAGCCAACCAGGAAATCCAGATCCGAAGCATCATTCTTCGCCGTAAGATACTTGGTCACTTTAATCGATAGTACCCAGCCAGCATGGATGCCGATGCACTGCCCAATATGGCCTGTCGAAAAACGTACCAACCCGAGAAATATCCCAGCCGAAAAGAGCGCCAAGAAAGAATCCAGAAATGCAAGACTCCAAAAAGTTTGCAAGGAATATGCCAGCACGGTAAACCCGCTTTGCCAGCTGACGTCGCCAAAAGGGATTTCGGTTCCGGAGCGGATGAAATGAACCGCGGCATAGAGAAGCGCTGTAAAGACTATTGTGCCCGTCACTTTGAACGCCTTGCTTGCAACACTGTAAAACGCGCCACGAAATACGGTCTCTTCGATAAGTGCAATCAAAATTCCCGCAGCCAAGGCCTTGATGACCACACCAACCAGGTTGAACGGAAAAAGGTCTCCGGTTGCATCGAGTTCCCTCACCCCGAGGATCACCAATACGATGGCAAGAGATGCGAGTATCATGATCCCGACAATCATTCCGTGACCGATCGCTACAAGGAGTGCACGTGATGGGAGGTCAAACCCCAGGTCCCTTCGCGTGGTCAATCCGAGTGATTTCAGGAGTGGCCAAAGCCCAAGCAGAGCCACAAGCATGAATGCGCGGGGCACCACCTTGTGGAAAGGAACCTGCGATAACACCGAGGGCGCAAGCGGACTATCATGTATCACAAGAAAAAGGGCATAGGATAGCAGCGCGCCGATGACAATAGTCACGGCAACATAGCAAAAAAAGTAGCCCAACGCTTTCATCTTGCAAGATCAGCGAGGTATCGTTGTCATTGATCGCCTATGTTCCTTAGAGTGATGTACTGCGATTTGGCATCCGATGCACCAATAGGCTGTCACCCTTCTCGCTTCACGATTGAGCCACCTAAACCATCCAATTTTGCTCGGATCACATCGAGTACGACTCGTGCCGCTCTGCGGCTCGGCGGTTCGCCGCCCATACCCAGTACCTCGGCTACATGCCGTTCACCTTCGATCTGTTCCGCGCGCCATTTAGCATCGGTCAGCATACGCTCGACGGTAGCCGCGAGCTTTTCGGGCCTACAATTTTCCTGTAACAGCTCTGGTTGCATTGGACGCCCAAGCAGAACATTCACAAAGCTCACGTATTCGAGCCGAATCATCCGCCGCACCATGAATGCCGTCAGCGGATTGACGCGATGGGTCACGACGGTGGGTACACCTGCTGCCGCAAGTTCAATGATTGACGTCCCTGATTTCGCCAGCGCCACATCGGCTGCCGCATAGGCATCATATTTCTCTTCTCGGCTACGAACGAGAATGACCGGCATCGGCAAATGCGACGCCGCCTCCTCAACCAGTGCGGCAACATCAGAAACCGTCGGGATGGCCACGTAAATGTTTGGAATACGTTTTGCCAACAGGGCAAGGGCGTCCCGGAACACCGGCAGCAGCCGCCTCGTCTCGCCTCGGCGGCTCCCGGGCAATGCGCAAAGCAGGGGGGCGGTCATCGGGATGGCATAGCGTTTGCGAAATGCCGGTCCATCACCGCCGGCAACGCCTTCCACAGCGGGGTGACCCACAAAATCGCAGGCGAGGCCGTGTACCTCAAAATAGGGCGGCTCGAACGGTAAGAGGGCCAACACACGATCCAGAAAACCGGCCATCTTCTTTGCCCGCTGGGGCTTCCATGCCCACACTGTCGGTGCCACGCAATGGACCAAAGGGATCCCGGCGCCCTTCAGGCGCCGCGCGACCTGCAGAGAGAAATCCGGGGCGTCAATGGTCACGACCACGTCAGGACGACACTGTAATACGGCTTGTACGGTGTCGCTAATGCGGCGGAAAATCTGCGGAAGATGAAACACGACCTCAACTAGTCCGGTCACGGCGAGCTCGGCCATTGGGAAGAGACTCCTAAGCCCCTGCTCGGCCATCTGCTCCCCGCCAACGCCGGCGAAACGCACTCGCCCGCCACCCTCTTCCTTAAGTCCGGCCATCAAGCGGGCCCCCAGCTGGTCGCCCGAGGGCTCACCCGCGATGAGGAAAACCAGTTGACCCGGCTCGGAGTCGGTTGGCGCGCTCACGCCTCGAGGGTGATCCCCATGATAAAGAGGCCAGCGGCATCGGCGGCGCGGGTCACGGCACGCCGGTCGACGACGAGAGACCCGCCAGCTTCGATGGCAATGCCGCGCAGGCCTGCACCTGCCGCTCCATGAACGGTGCTGAGACCAATCGTCGGTAGATCGACGCGTCGCTCCTGCACTGGCTTTTTCACTTTCACAAGAACCCCCCCGGGGCCGTCCCGCTTTAACGTACCACAGCGCGCAAGCAATGCGTCCGTGCCCTCGATCGCCTCCACACCGAGGACCATGCCGTGCTGTACCACCACACTCTGACCGACATCCTCCGCTCCCAGCGCTCTCGCTACTTTAACGCCACGTGCGATATCGAGCCTTGCCTGCTCGTCCGGTTCGCACTTCGTATACACACCCTCAACAGCCAACACGTCTCCGATAATGCTCTGTAAGCCCACCACGCGAAATCCCTCCTCCTCAAACTCCTTGATCACCCCGGAAAGCAGCCCGTCATCGCCGGAGGCAGCAAACCCTAAATGAAGGAGTAATCGGCGAAGCCGCGCATCAGGCATCATCCCGCTAAAGGATGGACGGCGTGCGTGGCCTGCCAAGACGAGTTCTTCGACACCCGCCCCCCGGAGCAACTGAATGCTCGTCTCAAACGCCCCCAAGCGCGTCCAGGCGTGGGGCAGATCCTCAACCAGCTTAGGGTCGGTATAGCCGTCAACGGCAAGGACAAAAAACTCGCGCCCGGTGGCACGGCAGATGGAGATGAGCGAGGCCGGCAGCTCGCCGCCACCCGCGATGATTCCGAGCTTAGGCGGCATGGATCACCTTCAAAAATACCATACTGTTTATGTGGCAACATGCCGATAGAACGGTGCCGCCAGTGAAGTGGCGGCTCCGTTTCCGAGATCGGACCGGCGCGCTCTCCTTGCAGATGACCGGTGAATAGGCATTTGGTATTAACAGGGAAAATCTGCTAACCATAGCCTTCACAAAGCGCCTGCCAGTCCTGATCGGAAAAGTAATAGGTATCCGTCAATGATCGGACTTTCGTTAAGGATCGACGCAAACGTGCCAGATTTTTAGGGCACCAATGTTCAGACGGAGGGCGCAGTTCACTCCGATCAAAGTCAATAACGTATATTCCCTGCTCTCCCGCTAGCATTATATTGTGTGCGTTGAGATCTGGGTGGTACACGCCAGCATCATGAAAACGACGTATGCACCGACCAATCGCCTTCCATGCCCCCTTATCAAGCCTTCTTTGCCTCAGCCACTGACTCAATGCAAGTGCCCCGACCAGCCGTTCAACAATAATATCGGCCCTATACACCAGACCGTACCTCAACACCCGCGCGGCGACAGGCCGGGGTACGGGCAAGCCTGCTATCCAAAGCCCCTCCAGCATGCGCCATTCCCGCCACGGCCTCGTGCGATGCCGACCGGTCCAGAGATAGGCGTCACCCATGATGCGCGCGATAGCCCCGCCGCGCCGGTAGTGCCGCAGCACCCAGTCGTGACCTGCCATCCTGATAAAATAGTTCACCCCTCGGCCTCGAACCTCCCCAACCAACGCACCGGAGTTCGCCAATGCCTTGGGATCAAAACTCACATCCGCGGCACTTGCGATAACGTCTTTGTCGTAGAGAATGTAGCCGTGATCCAGCGGTTGCTCACACCGGTACATTGGCTTACCCGAGTAGCCCCAGCATCCCTGCGAAAAAGTTTTTGCGTAGGTGGCGAGCCACTGGCAGAGGGCTATACCTTGCCATTTGCAGACATAGCCCCTGAACAACAAGACGAGCTTGCAGTATGAGGAAATCCGCTTTGAGACGATATCGTTGACAACACCGACTTCATCAGTTCGGCTCGGCAATTACAGGCTGTTACGGGTATAATCCGCATAGGATTTCTCCTCAATGATGTCAGAGCGCAAAAGGATATTGATCTGACGTTTGATGGCCGCCCGCTTATCATTGTTGACATAGACAGCACGCGCTAATTCAACGAATGCTTCGTCGAACTGCCCTTCGGCCTCTTTGAGTCTAATTTGATCTTCAATATCCCATAGGGCTTCATTGATTGACTTTAACTCTGCCCTTTCCTTGCTGATATCGTATCGAACATCCTGAGAGCTGTTCAAAGTTTCATTAAGCAACTCTAATTCCTTTCGTACATTTTTGCGCTTGCTAGCGTCGCCGATTCGCTCCATCTTGATCTCCAGGACGGTGATTTTGTCGATGAGCTCACCAATAGAGATCGGCACATGTATTTGGCTCATTTACATGATCCCCGGGCAAATGAGGCAACATTGTAAGGCAACTCAAGAGCTTGCAACAACAAAGCGTGATAACAGCACGCACAGATTTCACCATTCGGCTAAGGGTCCGTGCACGTTTTCGGTTCTGGCATATCGTCGCCTTGCATTCGGCCTATCCTATGGCCGTATCGCAACGCCATCGGACATCCGCCGAGCTAGCAGGGTTCGGCGTAGTCTCCCTCGACTAATTCTTGATACAGCTTCGCATAATGGCTAGCCATCATATCAATAGTGTGACGCGACTTAAGCAGCGACAACGCATTGTCAACATAATCATTGCGCCTGGCACGCTCGCCAAGCGCCTCCAATATCTTCGTGGCGACCGCCCTAGCATCGCCTACGGGGGCGAGATAACCCGTGTGGCCGTCCTGAATCAATTCGCCAATTCCACCGGTGGCGGTCGCTACCACAGGCACCCGATAGGCAAACGCATCGAGAATCGCTGAGCCTAGGCCCTCCGATTTTGATGTCAGTACCAATAGGTCCATTACACTGTAATACGAGTACGGATCCGCCTGATGACCTTCGAAGAAGACGTTTTTCAGACCAAGCTCTCTCGCTTTTGCTCGGACGGCACCCTCATCTTTACCTCCACCTATCAAGACGAACGCCACGTTGTTTCTTTGATCTTGAACATGGCGAGCAGCTTCGAGAAAGGTCACCGGATCCTTGTCTTTGATTGTCAGTGCCCCCACAGAGCCAACCACCTGGTAACCCTCAAACCGCCTTCTTAGCTCAGTCACACGCGCCAAATCTGAGCAATCTTCCAACCTGACTGCGTCATAAATGACCGATAGGCATTCGCGCTTCAGACCCCAGTCAACCAAGATATCGGCAATGGTGTGAGAGACAGCCACGGTATGTGCCGCCGCCGTGTACCTTGCGACCGTGAAGCGGTTCCGTTTAGGTACCCGCGCCACGCGCCGCGTCACGATGAATGGCCTTTTGTGAACTCGCCGGGTGATGGCTGCTAATTGGTGTGCCTTCGCCTCATGTGCGTGGATCACGTCATAGCCCCGTAATTTGAATGCGGAAATGAAATAAGGCTTTGATAGTCCGTAGACCGGTAAATCTTCACGGCGTGCTGCCTCTGCAAGTCCTCCCTTATGTCTGGCAAAGAGCTTACAGACGCATCCCAGCTTTCGAAGACCCTCCATCAGATATAGCGTCTGACGCTCGCCCCCGCGAAATCCTCTGGCAAGATTTATATGACAAATCCTCATGCCTTGTGCTTTGCGTAAACCTTCATGTACTTGTAAAAAACGCCATTGGCCTCTGAGACTGCAATTACGAGGCCCCTCCATCCGTCCAAGAACCCAAGTCTGAGAACATAGGTCCTAAAAAGTGCCCACAAACTACGCAATACAATGACGAACACGGGGTAGGCTCTATCCCATGTTTCCTTTCGGATCTCTGAGTAACGGTTGATCTTGACGAGAAACTGTCCAATATCGGTGACGGCATAGTGAATCAGGGCGCCATCAAGCTTACATTCGCGCGAGTGCTTAACCTCGACAACGCGCTCATGCACCATAGCATCTGTGAAGGAGTGCACCGTTCGATTATAAAATCTGATTGGCCAGTTCGATCCCCATCCGCAGTACTTAATCTTCTTCCCCATAAAATAATTATCGAGTCTGATCCTATAGGCTTTATTCGGATCACCGAGATCTAGATTTGACAGGCTATATAATAATTGTTCCGAGACCGCCTCATCGCTGTCAATCGTTAGCACCCAGTCATTGTTTGCCAAAGAGACGGCGTGATTTTTAGTCGGACCGTATCCAAGGAACTTCCCAGTCGCTATTTCTACGTTAGGGAAGCCTCGTGCAATATCAATGGTCGAATCGGTGGAGCCATTGTCATAGATGATGACCTCACCGAACGAAGCGGTGCTTTCTAATACGTTTGCTAAGTGTAACTCGGCATCTTTCGTTATGATGACAACAGAGATCCGCCCTAGCGTATGACCACTTTCTTTCTCCATCACCTGTCACCTCCGGAAACGGAGTCCCACTTCGTGTCCCCGACTTCGAAACCGACACATGTTACTCATGGATCATGCATCATATTCAAGAGACGAGATCAGGTAGGTCAGTAAAGCAAGGAATAGCCCGTAGAAATGGATGGGAGGAACCCGATCAAGGATCGCATCGGTCAGGCCGAAGTGCATGAATGCGACCACAACGACCAAACCCGCTAGCCCGAGTCGGGCAACATCCGCAGAACCTGTGCGCGCCGCTCGATAGAAGGTCCAAGCGGGTACCAGGAACAAAAGGATCAGCACCACGAACCCGACCAGGCCTCGACTGGCAAGTACAGAGAGGTATTCGCTATGAGGGCTTTGATAGTGCGCGATACCCTCGTGTCGTTCCCCGGCCCTGATCTGTGCCTGAATGGCCTCCTGATCAGCGCCAACGCCCGCTCCAAACAAGGGATGATTCTCGAACATTTGCCACGCCGCCCGCCACAGCTCGAAGCGGTGGCCAATCGATGTGTCACGGTTTGTGCCATCAAGATAGGCGGCGATCTCTGTTCGCACCTCCTCGACCCGCGTCTTGACACCCGTTTGTGGGATCATCCATGCGGCTAGCGGAATAACCAACAATAGCATTAGCAAGGTAGAGCACTGCCAGCGTTGCAGATGCTTCCAATAGAACCACAGGCAAAGCAAGGCCAATGCGGGCAATGCAATCCAGCCACCGCGGGTCCCTGATAGCAGGCTGGCGAGTAGTCCCATGGCAACCCCCACCAGGGGCATAAGGACCTGCCAACGACCCTGCTGGTGAAAGTACCCCATCCCGGCAAGCGCGATGAACCCCATAGCCAGCGCCAGATCACCATACAAAATCGGACCGGTACTACCACCCGCGCGGTAATGGTCCCGACCCTGAAGAGAGGCATCCCAGGCCCCTATCATGGCGACAACGCCAGCGAGTAGGGCTCCTGCGGCGACGCCATACCACAGCCAGCCCTGGGTGAGTCGTGCACGCACGAAAATGTACGCGACAGGTATGACGGCGAGCAGGCGGACATAGCGCCCCAGTTTCCTGAACCCTAGATAATTCATGTCGCTCAAAAGATAGGACACGAGCGCCACAGCGCAAAACGCGCCCACCACGGTAAAGAGGCGTTTTTCATCCTGACTGAAGGGTCGATAGCGGGAAACAAAAGGCGTCAACACACCGAGTGAGGCCAGTAACAGATAGGAGGCACCGCTCCCATGGGGGATCTGGAGCATCACAATTGGCGCAAGAAACACCCCTAACGCGACTGGCCAGTAAAGTAACCTCGATGTGTCTACCATAGACTATCTGTGAGCTAACTAATGGGACTTTATCGATCCCTGTGATCTCAAGCTCCATTGAGGCGGAACGCCAGGTTACGTTTCTCGCCGACCATCCGCGAGCCTCGATTTCAACTAGGCTGCATTATCTTACCGCACGAGTAACACGCCTCAACGCTGCGCTACCTATAGGATGTCGGCGAAGGGATCCCAATTTGTGCTTTGCCCTACCAGGCTGTCCGTCTAAATGCTTATTCCACTTTACCGATTTGTTGCCCTATCATCGGCAAGTCATGCTTGCCCGAAAGGCCGGAATCACTGTAAATAAAGCCTGGAATGCCAACGGGTGGAATGCAGATCCCTGTTTAATAGTCCCTATTGGACAGGCGCGAGCGAGATTAGGGCAATATAAGGCTCGGTACAAGCCTGCGAACGGCCCTAACCGATCCAGCCAGGGATCTGGGACCTTCTCAATCGTTGGCGGGGATCCGCGTGCATTGGACACGACCGCCTCGTTACCTGGTAGCATCCTGAGCGGCTCTTTATCAACGTCAGGTATGGCATGAAGAAGAATGATGGAACCTAAGACGTCCCGATCCTCAGTGGAACGAGATGAGCCGTGTGATATCTGCAATGCCCCGAGTTTGACCAGATCAATTCTTGACGTCAATCTGGGTGGTGTGTTCACAGCTCGTATTTGTGAGTGCGATCATTGTGGGTTCCGGCAGATCAGACCCCGCCTCAGCCCGGCGGAATTGAAGGCCCTTTATTCAATCGACTATTTCGACTCGGATTCCGCCATCGGCTTCAGCGACTATGCCCGTCAACAGCAGCGATACGAGCGTGAAGCCTACTTTCTAGCAAAGCAGTTAAGGAAGATTGCACCGAGAGGTCGCCTGCTAGAGGTTGGCTGCGCGCTCGGCTTTGTTTTGCACTCCCTGACACAATACAGCCCTTGGGATGTTATGGGGATTGATGTTTCAGAGTTTGCTGCCTATTTCGCTGATCAGCAATTTGGGCTGAACGTACGATGTACCACTCTCGAAGACGCAAAGTTTCCTGACAACGCATTCGACTATATCCTTCAGAAGGATCTGCTCGAACACGTGCGTCGCCCGCGCGACCACCTACTGGAAACCCGTCGCGTGTTACGTGCGGGTGGCTATCTGCGATTGATCACCCCCAACGGCACTGCAGATCTTGGACCAGTCAGAAACCTGTCAAACGACCTACAGCGTTCTTCGAAGGACTTATTGCCTTTCTTAGGCCAAGTCCACCTCTCCTTCTTTACAAAGCGGCATTTGTTGCGCCTTTTCTCCGAATGTGGATTCGAATGTGTCAGGTTCCGAAACATCCACATCAAAAGCGGCCTGCGCGCCCTCGGATATCTTCCAGCGAAGCGTAAGAAGATGCGGGCGGTGCCAGTAGGTAAGCTGCGGAACGAGCTCGACTTGTCCTCAAAGACACAGCGACCCATCACAGTTCCAGACGACCCCAGGACTGATGCGCTAGCCGAAAAAATCAGGCGTGAATTGGCGGCCCAACGATCTCGGCTTAGAAGCTGGCCTCCATACTTTTATTTCCGGCATATTCAAGAGAGAATGGGCACGTGGCCCAGTTTCATAACCTTGGGTGCCGATTTTGGATTCGACTTTGAATTCCTTCTAAGGAAGCGATAAAAAATAAGGAACCATATATTGTTGAACTCTTGCTTCAAATCCTCTAGCTCATTCATCGAACAGGCCTTTCATCGGCTTCATTGAAAATCATACCGTCGAACATACAGTAGCATCGAGTCGACCATGGCAAAAATCACCACAGCGGTTATTGGCGTCGGCTACTTAGGCAAGTTCCATGCTGAGAAGTATGCTCAACTGCCCGATAGCAAACTGGTCGCGGTCGTGGACACGAATCGCCGGGTCGCTGACGCAGTCGCTTCAAAGTATCATGTTGAATCGTCAACTGACTACCGCGAATTGCTCGGCCGGGTCCAGGCTGTAAGCATCGTCGTACCCACCAGTTTGCACTACGACATAGCCAAAGCGTTTATCAAGCATGATAGTCACGTATTGGTGGAGAAGCCTATTACAACAACCATTCCTCAGGCCGATGACCTCATATCACTAGCAAGAACTCGGCGTAAAATCCTTCAAGTAGGGCACTTGGAGCGATTTAATGCAGCGATTCTTAATCTTGACAAAGTACGCGATAAACCAGTGTTTATTGAAACGCATCGTTTAGCGTCCTTTAATCCACGAGGTACGGATGTCAATGTCGTGCTTGACCTAATGATCCATGATATTGATATCATCATTAATCTGGTGAAATCCGATTTGGTGCGGATCGATGCGACCGGCGCATCTATCTTGTCAGATGCAGTCGATATTGCTAACGCGCGTCTAGTTTTTAAAAACGGCTGCGTTGCCAACGTCACGGCAAGTCGTGTCAGTATGAAAACTGAGCGTAAGATGCGTTTATTCCAAAGAGACTCCTATGTCTCTATCGATTTTCAGAATCGAGTGGTGACCGTTCATAAAAAGGGCAATGGTGAGATGTTTCCTGGGATCCCGAACATCGACAGCGAACAAACAACGTTCGAGGATGGCGACGCACTCAAAACCGAAATCGCACTTTTCCTCGAGGCAATCCGGTCTGGCACACAGCCCGTCGTCTCAGGCGAAGATGGCAAGCGTGCATTGCAGACTGCGATTCAAATCACTGAGCTGCTGAATAAATCGCCCTTAACCCCCGCGTGACGCTAAGCTGATCGCCCGAGCACACAAGGTCACAACTGCCTATCAGGATACCGCACACGTGATTCCGATGCTTGATCTCAAACAACAATATCAAGAGCTTAAGCCCGAGATTGAGCTGAGAATACGGGCAGTCCTGGAAAGCGGTCAGTTCATCCTCGGACCCAATGTCATGGCCTTCGAACAGGAAGTGGCTGATTACCTGGGTGTCGATCAGGTGGTTTCCTGTGCCTCGGGCACTGACGCATTGCACCTTGCACTCAAAGTTGCGGGAATTGGTCCTGGCGATGAAGTGATCACGACAGCATTCAGCTTTATCGCTACCGCGGAGGCGATTCGCTACGTCGGCGCAATACCTGTGTTTGTTGATATCGATCCACACACCTTTAATATCGATCCTGACCAAATTCAACAGGCAATAACAAAGAAAACAAAGGCGGTACTGCCCGTCCACCTGTTTGGCCAGCCGGCAGACATGAGCGCAATCGTATCAATATGCCATGAGGAAGGACTTGAATTAATTGAAGACTGTGCCCAATCCTTTGGCGCACATGTCAATAATCGACAGACCGGAAGCTTCGGGATACTGGGTTGTTTCAGCTTTTTCCCGAGTAAGAACCTTGGCTGCTACGGCGATGGCGGAATGGTGAGCACGGCCTCAGGTGAACTTGCCAAGCGGCTGCGCATGCTAAGAAATCATGGTTGTAATAAACTGTATCATCATGAGCTGATTGGACTCAATAGCCGCTTGGATGAGATTCAAGCGGTAGTATTGCGTACTAAACTAAAACAGGTTGACGCTTATAACAAGGACCGGCGACGCGTCGCCAAAACCTATAACCGACTACTATCCGGTGTCAAACTAACCACCCCTTATGAAGATAATCGGGGATACCACGTGTATCACCAGTACACCATCCTCACCCCGGAGCGCGACAAAGTCATGAATCACTTAAAAGACGCCGGTATCGCCAGTGCCATCTACTATCCCGTTTCATTACACAAGCAGAATGCGTTCAAAGGTGCCTGCAAGGCTTTAACTCTAAGCAGAACCGAACAAGTCGTACAACAATGCCTGTCATTACCAATGTATCCGGAGCTAAAGGATGAGGTTATCGAAGAGATAGTCGCTGTAATCAAAGATGCACTCGCTAACTAGTTGAGAAATGCCGGACTCCTTTGCCGCCTATCGAAAACTGTGTAATGCATGAGCGGAACGGGTTCTTGCCTACAGAGGAGGGGCGGCGAGACTGAAATGAAGACTGAGCCCACAGCCGACATTCAACCATTTGATGCCATGGCTGTTAGAGGCGTCCATGAAGCGGTCATGCGCATTGTGGAATCGGAAATTCCCCCCTCACGTGATATTCAGGTCCTAGATGTCGGCGCAGGGCGCGGAGGACTCTGCCGAAGGCTGCTCGAGGCCGGCTATTCGGTGCAGGCCTGCGATCTGTTTCCTGATAACTTTGATGTCTCTGGGGTGCAATGTCAACGCGTTGACGCCACTGGACGTCTGCCATATGCTGATGCCTCACTCGATCTCGTCCTGGCAATCGAGCTTATAGAACATCTCGAAAATCATCGCGCTCTATTCAATGAAGTATCGCGGGTTTTGAGGCCCGGAGGCACCTTTGCATTCAGTACGCCCAATATCCTCTCATTGAAATCCCGCATTGCATTTTTGTTCACCGGGTATTTCTACTCATTCCCAACACTGGATCCGGATATTTTGGATCCGGTATCACAGCACATCACTGCTTCCACGCTGGACGCGTACCGTTGGCGTCTTGCGCAAAGCGGACTGGACATCAGCGAAGTTCGAACAGACAGATTTCAGAGAACATCCCTATTGTGGTCATTTCTGGCACCGTTAATCTGGCTGAGCGCACGTATGAAGCACGGGAGATCCGAGCATGTGGCGATCCAGAACTCAAACACGGCCTTATTTGGTCGCACACTCGTCGTTTTAGCACAGAAACGACGGCAATGACGCGTTGCAAGGAGGCTCGACCGTGAGATGATTGGCATCCTGACCAAAGCGGCAATCACTCAATCTATGATCTGCGCTCGCCTTTCCTGAACGCGAGCTATTTACGCGGTCCGCCTTTGGTCAATTTTGCTGGATCCAGCAACCGGGCAAGTTCCTCCGCAGAAAGGTCTGTCATCTCGGCCGCTACGTCCTGTATTGACCGCCCTTCCGCATAGGCCTTCTTTGCAATCTGAGCGCCCTTGTCATAACCAATAACGGCATTCAGGGCGGTTACTAGGATCGGATTCTTCTCTAGCGCCTTACGCAGCTGTTCCACGTTGACGGTAAAACCCGCGATGGCGTTATCAGCAAGGACTCGTGCGGAGTTTGCCATCAGCTCGATGCTTTGCAATAGGTTATATGCGATCACCGGAAGCATCACGTTCAATTGAAAATTACCCGCTTGGCCACCGATGGTAACCGTCACATCGTTCCCAATGACCTGAGCACAGGCCATAGTCACCGCTTCTGGGATCACGGGATTGACCTTGCCTGGCATGATGCTGCTGCCCGGTTGCAAAGCGGGTAAGCTGATCTCAGCGAGGCCTGCGAGCGGCCCACTATTCATCCAGCGCAGGTCATTGGCGATTTTCATAAGACTCACTGCCACGGTCTTTAGCTGGCCGCAGAGTTCCACGGCAGCGTCCTGACAACTCAGCCCCTCAAAATAATTCTTCATTCGGATAAAGCGCGCGCCAGTTGCCCCCGTAAGATTAGCGGCGACTCTTTGGCCGCATTCCGGATGAGCATTGATTCCGGTACCTACCGCAGACCCGCCAAGCGGCAGCGCTCGCATGCGCTCTAACGCGGACTCGATGCGGTCCCGCCCATGCCGAACCTGCGCTTCCCAGCCGCTAAGCTCCTGCCCAATGCGCACTGGCATGGCATCCATCAGGTGGGTGCGCCCAGTTTTCACAATGCCATCGAGTTCCATAGCACGCTTTGCAATGGTATCAGCAAGATGAGCAAGAGCAGGCAGAAGCAGGTCCTCAACCTCCAACGTGGCACTGACATGAATTGCCGTGGGAATGACATCGTTGCTGCTTTGCCCCATGTTAACGTGATCGTTGGGATGCACCGGCTTCCCGAGTCGCTCCGCAGCAAGGCGAGCTATGACTTCATTGGCGTTCATGTTCGTACTCGTTCCGGAACCCGTTTGAAACACGTCCACCGGGAAATGCTGGTCATATTCACCCTGCTCCACCTCGGCCGCGGCACTTATGATGGCTTCCGCCATATCAGCATCCATTAGACCAAGATCATGATTAGCCTTGGCCGTCGCCCCTTTAATAAGCCCCAATGCACGGATGAACGCGCGAGGCATTTTTAGCCCGCTGATTGAAAAATTTTCTACCGCACGCTGTGTCTGGGCACCGTACAACGCATCCGCCGGGACTCTAATTTCACCCATGCTGTCCCTCTCAAGTCGATAGTTTTTATCAATCATCCGTACGGCTCCTGTTTCTTCGATTGGGACATAACGTCAATTCTCCTTAACAAGCTCCAGTCGGTTTGCTCGCGAAAATCGACATATCAATTATTTCAGACCGAAAACGCTAGGGGCGCGAATGCGCCTTTACGCCAGGTGGTTAATCTGCGTAAGCCGAGTTATTCTCCCATCGATATTCCATCAATAAAAACGTCAAACGCTCCCCGTTTCATCTTTATCCACTCCTCATCATGGGTCAGCGGCCGCGATGCAATGACTGTCACTATATCTTTAGGTGTCGTTTCCTTTTCAAAATCAATGACCACCTCAGCATCGATCAAACGTGCCCTCCCAAACGGGGCGCGGCGCGTTATGAAAGAAAGATTTGTGCTGCAGTGAGCATACAGATGCTTTGAATCGCTCAACAAGAAATTAAACGATCCGCGCTCGCGCAATTTGCTGGCCAACTGATAAATAAAATCCCAAAGGGCCCCTGCTCGCCGTGGCACATTGCCAAAACGCTCACGGATCTGGTCCAACATCCAGCAGAACGCGTGTTCGCTGTCAGTCGTGCCTATCGGCCTGTAAAACGATAACGGTAGCTTCTTTACACCCTTCAACTGGCCATTATGAACAAAAGTCCAACTATAGCCCCAAAGTTCCCGAACAAATGGATGTGTATTTTCTAGGCATACGCGACCACGGTTCGCTTTGCGAATATGACTTATGATGATCTTGCTTTTGATTTCATAACTCTGTACCAGGCGAGCGACGTGTGATTCTGCGCTTGCATTCGGATCGTGGAAGAGACGGCAGCCCCGCCCTTCATAGAACCCGATACCCCAGCCGTCACGATGCGGACCGGTACGACCGCCGCGCTGCATTAGCCCTGTAAAGCTAAAGCGGATATCCGTGGGTACATTGGCACTCATTCCCAGAAGTTCACACATTGCTCACACCGGGGGCCATGCGACCGGCCCATGCCTAGCACTAGATTGCGAGTATTGTAGCGCGTAAGGCAAAACGCGCCACCTAAAGACACGACCGAACCTTCGGAAGGTAATTAGGCGTCTACTGAAAATGCCTGTACCCGATTGCATCTGGATGGAACTCTGTTCCGTCTGAGCCGTAACAACGAACCCCAGGCGCCTCTAAGATCGTACCCACACAGGTCACCCCACAGGCAAAATGATTGAAGGCCGCTTTCAGCAACGCCTGCCGATCACGGGGCACTGTGAAACAGAGCTCATAGTCATCGCCGGCTGAAAGTGCCATTCGTCGAGCGGCGTCTCGGTCACTATTCTCCAACACGACAGAGGACAGCGGGATATCCGCAATGCACAAACGCGCACCCACGCCACTGGCGGATACGATATGGCCAAGATCAGCCAGCAAACCGTCGGAGATATCAATGGCGCTGGTTGCAAGCCCGCGCAACGCGATGCCCTCCCGGACCCGGGGTGTCGGTCGGTTCAATCGGCCCTGCAAAAAGCGATCACACCATCCCCTCACACCATTGGCATGCTTGAGGCTTGCTAGCGCAAGGCCCGCATCCCCTAGCGTCCCCGTGACGTAGATTTGATCAAAAACTCGCGCGCCGCGTCGTGTCAGTGCCATCCCGGCTGGCACCATACCGTGGACCTGCACTGTCATAACCAGTGGCCCACGAGTCAAATCGCCGCCAATCAGCTGCACCGAGAATTCAGCCGCAAGCTCGAAAAACCCCGCAGCAAATCGGTCTAGCCATTGCTCATCGGGCTCAGGTATCGTGAGCGCTAGGGTCGCCCACGCGGGTTCAGCCCCCATCGCCGCCATATCACTCAAATTCACGGCCAGTGCCTTGTAACCAATGTCCGCGGGATCGGTATCCTCCGGGAAATGCACGCCGGCAATCATCGTATCGGTAGATAATGTGAGTTCCATGCCCGGAGGAAATCGAATGACTGCGGCATCATCGCCGATGCCAAGCGCGACGTCATTGCGCGTCACGATTGTGCGATGGAAATATTTCTCGATGAGATCGAATTCGGATGGGGGCATCGTCGGGCTACTATTCGCCCGGGCGGTATGCCGCCGGATCCACACGGTCGTATTGAAGGACTATCCGAAGCAAGCGCCTAACAAAGCTTTTTCTCAACAACTTCAACCTGTCCCCGCCGGTCTTAGAATGTGAGCTGCGCTATCAAGGATGCCGTTCACGAATCTGTGAGACTGCTCTGCCCCGAACATTTTCGCCAGCTCCACTGACTCGTTAATTACGACACGCCAAGGGATCTCTGGGTGATTTTGCAGCTCATATATCCCGATATGAAGGATAGCCCGTTCTATTGGGTCAACCTCTTGTAACGGGCGATCAACGAGTGGCACGAGCGTCTCATCTAATCGATTCGCCTGATCTGCAACTCCCTGGAGCAATGATCGGAAGTACTCCTTATCCGTCTTACGCAGATCTCGCTCCCTCTCAAACTCATCAATAATTTCGCGCATGTCTCGATTGGTCATCCGCCATTGATAAAGAGCCTGGACGGCACTGCGACGCGCCCGAATCCTTGCGCGCTTAGAAATCGGTGCATCGGAATCAATCATTGCTTGAGTTTGCGCATGAGGCTTACCATCTCGATCGCCGCCAGCGCCGCATCAATCCCTTTATTGCCTGCCTTGGTACCGGCACGTTCAATGGCTTGCTCAAGCGTATCGACCGTCAATACACCGAAAGCGATCGGCACATCACATTGCGCGGAAACAGTAGCGAGCCCGTTCGAACACGCACCAGCCACGTATTCAAAGTGTGGTGTGGCTCCGCGAATCACCGCCCCGAGAGCTATCAGCGCATCATACCGGCCTGTCTGTGCCACACGTTTTACCACCAGCGGCATCTCGAATGCGCCGGGCGCCCTTACCACGGTAATGTGATCTTCTGGGACGCCATGGCGCTTTAAGGCATCGATACATCCAGAAAGCAGCCGTTCAACGATGAAACTGTTGAACCGACTCGCAACGATAGCAAAATGGGCCTCTTCGACGAGATAGCTTCCTTCGATAATTTCAATGTTAGGCACTTGGGAAACTTTGCCCTATTTATTTGACGGATATGTACTTTTACGTTAGTTCACGTACTCAACCACCTCGAGGCCAAACCCGGAAATAGCATGGATCCTCTTTGGAGCGCTTAACACCCGCATCTTGCATACCCCGAGGTCAGAAAGTATCTGGGCACCGAGTCCAATAGTGCGCAGATCCTTAGTATTTGGTCTATGTGGTAGATCTTCTTTATTATCCCGACATTTATAACTGTCAATCTGACTGATCAAATCAGGCGCCTCTACCTGATTACACAAAATTACAACCACGCCGGACTGTTCCTTAGCAACACGCTGCAACACATCACGAAGTGGCCACCCACAGTCCTCACGAAGGCTACCGGTTAGATCACACAAAGGATTATGTAGATGTACTCGCACTAACGTCGCCTCATTCTGATCAATCTCACCCTTAATCATGGCTAGATGCACATCATTCTGAATACTGTCCCTGTAGGCGACGAGTTTAAACTCGCCATACTCCGTCGGCAGATAGCAGTCCGCAACTCGCTCAACGGTTTTTTCATTCTGAACGCGAAACTGAATGAGATTTGCGATCGAACCCATCTTCAGCCCGTGCGCACTTGCGAACGCTTCGAGGTCGGGCCGTCGTGCCATTGATCCGTCTTCCTTCAGAATTTCGACGATTACCGCTGCGGGCTCGAAACCGGCAAGTCTCGCCAAGTCACAACCGGCCTCGGTATGACCCGCACGGCTCAATACGCCACCTGGCTGCGACATCAGGGGAAATACGTGCCCCGGTTGCACCAGATCAGATGGTTTGGCATCTGGGGCAACAGCGGCTCGTATCGTCAGTGCACGATCGGCAGCCGAGATACCCGTTGTGACACCCTCCGCTGCCTCGATCGACACCGTGAAATTTGTCGAGCGGCTAGCGTAAGCATCACCCACCATCAACGGCAAGCGCAACTGTTTACACCGTTCCCGCGTGAGCGTGAGGCAAATGAGGCCACGTCCATAGCGGGCCATGAAATTAATATCCTCTGGCCGCACGCAGCTTGCCGCCATCAAAAGATCGCCTTCGTTTTCGCGATCTTCATCATCCACGATAATGACTATCTTTCCTTGCTGAATATCCTGGATGATCCCTTCAATTGAATATACAGACATAGGCTTAGTTGCGCCCTTCAAGCAGAGGGTTTAGGGTAGCGTCCCCGCTCAGAAGATTATAACTTGTCACTTCAGTAATTTCCTCTATGCGCTTGATAGTAATGGGCAGTTAATCGTCACCGGAGGTGGCCGTCGGATCACCAATAAAACCGTGTTCAGCAAGAAACTCTAACGTGATGGGCCCCTGCTCTGACTGCGCCGCGCTTTGCGGAGCCATTAGCCGTTCGAGATAACGCGCAATGATATCGACCTCCAAATTGACCGCATGACCCCGCTGCAGGCGCCCGAGTGTCGTCTCTACCAGGGTATGGGGGATAAGGTTGACGTCAAACGCCCCACCGCGAACACCATTGACGGTCAAGCTTACACCATCCAAACCTATGGAGCCTTTTTCGCTGAGGTATCTTGCCAATGCGTCAGGCGCTTTGACAGACAGGCGGACGCAACGCCCATCATTATTGCGTTCAACTACCCTGCCGATCCCATCGACGTGACCCATGACTAAATGGCCACCGATGCGACTTGCTGGTGTCAATGCCAGTTCTAAATTAACCAGACGGCCGATTTCCAAATCACTCAGGGTCGTTCGGGAAAGGGTCTCCGCAGAGAGGTCCGTTGCAACCCCATCGTCATAGATATGCACCACACTGAGACAAACGCCGCTCACTGCAATGCTATCTCCTCTGTTGAGTTGCGAAAGACTTAGTTTGCCGGTATTGATACGGATTGACTGATCAACGCCCTTTGCTGCAATGCCGGAGATTGTGCCTATCGCTTCGATGATGCCAGTGAACATGAAATCAGCTGCACGCTAATTTGGTACTTGTTGCATTACGCCCTGATATGTGCCGTAAGCCGCAGGTCTGGACCTATCATACGCATATCAATGATGTTAACGTCGATGCGCTCCGCCAGTGTACCAAGGCCTACTAACTGGAATAAGCCACGCCCGGCATCTCCTACCAGAGTCGGTGCCACATACAGCACGAGCTCGTCAATAAGCCCCTTCTGTAACATTGCCCCACTCAGTGTCGCACCAGCCTCCAGCAAGACCTCGTTAACCTCTAAGCCCGCTAGATATGTCAGTACCCCCGGTAGATCGACCTGCCCGTTATCACTTGGGATCCGAACAACCTCAGCCCCAGCAGCGGTCAACCTCAGCCTTTTTGCCCTATCATCCGAGGTTGTCATCACGACGGTCCGACCGGGAAGCCTCAACATGCGCGCTCCCTCTGGCATCCGAAGTCTAGAATCAACGACCCCGCGCAAGGGCTGGCGATCGGACCCCAATAAGTCGGGATCGCGCACCGTCAAAGAGGGATCGTCCGCAAGCACCGTACCGATCCCCGTCACGATAGCAGAACTCCGTGCGCGTAGCCGCTGCACGTCCATCCTTGCCTCCGGGGAGGTGATCCACTGCCTTCTGCTCACTGGCATTGCCGTACGGCCATCCATACTCATGCCCAGTTTACATCGCACAAACGGCCTGCCATGGCACATACGCATAATAAAGCCCGCATTGAGTGCCTCGGCTTCAGCCTTGAGCAAACCTTCGTCCACGGTGATCCCAGCTTGGGAAAGCCGCGCAAGGCCCTTGCCGTGCACCTTAGGATTCGGATCCAGCATGGACGCGACGACTCGAAAGACATCATTGGCAATCAGGGACTCGACGCAAGCGGGCGTGCGGCCATAATGGGCACAGGGTTCAAATGTGACGTAGCATGTCGCAGCGCGGGCCTTGCTCCCGGCGTCCGCCAAGGCACAGATCTCGGCATGAGGCCCGCCCGTGAATTCGTGCCAGCCTTGCCCCACCACGTTGCCATCCTTGACCAAGACACATCCGACGCGGGGGTTAGGATGCGCGGTGTACAGGCCACGCCGAGCGAGCTGCAGGGCACGAGCCATGTAGCGGTGATCAGCAACTGTCCAATTCAATGCTTTTCACCATCCGCTGGCAACAAGTCGAGCTGATTCTCCTTTAACTCCGGCGGCAACTCATTTTCGAGACGCTCGATTTCCTCAAGGAAAGCCCGTACGTCCTCGAAGCTACGATACACAGAAGCAAAACGCACGTAAGCGACTTGATCCAGCACCCTCAATTGCTCCATGACCAAATCGCCGACCTTACGTGACTTGATCTCGCGCTCCCCGCCAGCGCGTAATCGATGCTTAATCTTGGAGATCGCAATTTCAATGCTCTCCATCTTTACGGGCCGCTTTTCAAGAGCCCTTAACATTCCCCCGCGGAGCTTTTCTTCCTGGAACGGTTCGCGTCGTCCATCCGATTTAACGATTCGCGGTAGGCTTAGTTGAGCTGATTCATAGGTTGTATAGCGCTCATTGCAGCCCGTGCACTCACGGCGGCGGCGGACTTGATCGCCTTCACCGACAAGACGGGAATCAATGACTCGAGTCTCAAGCTCGCCGCAAAACGGACAGCGCATACAGTCTACATCGTGCGTAGGGAATCACGCGTCAATCGTAATAGTTCACGTCAATCGGAGTAGGCCTGGGCAACTGACTCCTTACCCGCCCACACGGATCCAGCGTAAATCAGGCTCGCAATGGCTGAACGGCTCAACGCATTCTGCGAATCGTAATCGCAGGATGTTGCTTGTTACATTGCGCCTACTTCTCGGCCCTTTTTCCGACTTGATTCGCCATAGACCGGATATCGCTTGCAGATATTGAGCACCTGCTTTTTCACTCGCTGTATCGTGGCTTCGTTGCGAATATTATCCAATACGTCGCACATCCAACCGGCAAGTACTTTCGCTTCGCCCTCTTTAAATCCACGTGTGGTCATTGCGGGCGTCCCGACACGGATCCCACTAGTCACAAATGGCGATTGAGGATCATTGGGCACCGCATTCTTGTTTACCGTGATGTTGGCCTGCCCGAGCGCGGCGTCTGCATCCTTGCCGGTAATCCCCTTATCGACCAGGTCAACCAAGAACAGGTGGTTGTCAGTCCCACCGGATACCACCTTGTAACCCCGGTCCATGAAGGTACTGGCCATGATTCTTGCATTTGTCACTATCTGCTGTTGATACACTCTGAATTCAGGCTGCATCGCTTCCTTGAATGCCACCGCCTTGGCCGCGATGACGTGCATCAACGGGCCACCCTGATATCCCGGAAACACCATGGAATTGATCTTCTTTTCGATATCCGGATTACTCTTAGCGAGAATCAAACCTGAACGTGGTCCACGCAGCGTCTTGTGCGTAGTTGTCGTGGTGACATCTGCAATCTGCACCGGGCTCGGGTAAAGCCCGACCGCCACCAGCCCCGCCACATGGGCGATGTCGGAAACAAGGTAGGCTCCCACGCCATCGGCAATGTCGCGAAATCGTTGCCAGTCCAATATTCGTGAATAGGCGGAAAACCCAGTCATAATTAACTTGGGTTTGTTTTCAACGGCTAGTCTTTCCGCGGCATCGTAATCGATCTCGCCGGTCTCAGGATTAAGCCCATAAAGGACCGAATGGTAAATCTTCCCTGAGACATTGACCTTTGCCCCGTGGGTTAGATGACCACCATCGGCCAAGCTCATCCCCATGATCGTATCGCCTGGCTGGATCAGTGAAAGATAAACAGCACCGTTAGCTTGTGATCCGGAATGCGGTTGTACGTTCGCGAAATCGGCACCAAACAGTTCTTTTGCCCGATCAATCGCGAGTTGCTCGACAATATCGACATATTCGCAGCCGCCGTAATAGCGCTTAGCGGGGTATCCTTCAGCATATTTGTTCGTCAGAACGGAGCCCTGTGCCTCGAGAACCCGGGGGCTGGTATAGTTTTCAGAGGCGATCAGTTCAATGTGCTCTTCTTGGCGTTGTCTCTCGCCTTGAATTGCACGGTAAAGCGCATCATCGAAACCTGCGATCTGCATCTCACTGGTGAACATGGTTGTCCTCTCTTTATCGTTAATTGGCAAGACTAATAGGCCGAGGTCCCCGACGCATCTTAGAGGCACCGACGCAGCGGAGCGCGCGTCAACCAAGGACAAGATTTCATGGGAAAGATACCCGTATAAGCCTATCAGAGAATGACCGCTTGTGTATAGCAGCCCGCTCTGCATCTCTTTCAATCGGATAGATTAGGGGCCCAGAGTGAGCAGCTGAAACAGTGGCCGGATGGATTCAAAGCGTCGTCACAAGTTCCCAACAAAGGCGCGCACCACCGCTGTCCATGCCCGGGCAATATTATTATGATTGTAGCCGCCACCACCCATTGCCAGTACCCGCCCTTCGCAGTACTGATCAGCCAATTTGCACAGTTGCGTGGCTGCATGTGCATGGGCGGCAGCTGAATATTGCATATGAGTTATGGGATCACCGGCAAGGCTGTCGGCACCGCACTGAAGCAATATGAAAGAGGGCTGCGCCTCATGGAGAAATGCTTCGACGCGATCCCAAGCTTGCATAAACTCCTCATCTGTTGAATAGGGCGGCATGGGAATGTTTAGTTTTGTCCCAGCTGCCTTTCCTCGACCTGTTTCATCGGCACCACCCGTACCTGGGAAAAGATAGCGTCCGTCCTCATGTAAATCAGCGAAAAACACGCTCGGATTGTCTTCAAAAGCATAGAACACACCATCCCCGTGATGCGCGTCGATATCCACATAGGCAATCCGGGTCTGTCCATACATCGATAGCAATGTCTCAATGGCCACGCCACAGTCATTGAAGACACAAAACCCAGCAGCGGAATCCCTGCGTGCGTGATGCAATCCTGCGATAGGCACAAATGCACGTCGGCAACTACCGTGCATTATCTTGTCGAGGGCATTTAGCGTGCTTCCCACAACAAAAGAAGCCGCATCAAAAATGCCTGGAAATGCCGGCGTATCACCAAAATCCAAGAATCCCTCGCCGGTAGCTGACTGATGGATAACCCGGTTTACATACTGAGCGCTGTGGAACCGTTCAATGGTGGCCCGCTCTGCCTTGACTGGCTTGCATAGCCGAACCTGCTGGTCGAGACCCGCTGCAGCGAGCGCTCGCGTGAAGACATCGAGTCGCTCTCGGCTGAAGGGGTGAGCGTCCCCGAAGCCATAGCTGCCGAGCGCTTCGCCGATATAAACGCAGACACCTGCAGCCTCGTCCGTCACAGCAGCCGTACTGAAGCGCCAGCAAAGGTGGAACCGGTCCCGGCCCACTCAGCGAGGTGCAGCCCACACACAGCGCGCCTCCGCTCGAGGGATCCGCTTGTACGGCTTGCTTGCCCGCGAAAAAAGCAAGATCAGGCGTCGCCCCCGCTGCCTTTCTTCGCCGCCAGATCCATGAATGGCTTGAGAATATCGATCGGTATAGGAAACGCAATCGTCGAACTCTTTTCGCCAGCAATTTCTGTTAGCGTTTGAAGGTAACGCAGCTGTAACGACTGCGGATTCTGTGACAGGACCTGTGCCGCCTGGAACAGTTTCTCCGATGCTTGCAGTTCGCCCTCGGCGTGGATCACCTTTGCCCTGCGCTCTCGTTCCGCTTCGGCCTGCTTGGCGATCGCGCGGATCATGCTCTCATTGAGATCCACGTGTTTGATCTCCACATTACTGACCTTGATGCCCCAAGCATCCGTCTGATGATCCAGGATCTGTTGAATGTCGATGTTGAGTTTTTCCCGTTCTGCGAGCATCTCGTCCAGATCGTGCTGGCCAAGGACAGAGCGTAGGGTCGTTTGGGCAAGCTGACTGGTAGCGGCATGAAAATTCTCGACCTGAATGATTGACTTTTCTGGATCGATCACGCGAAAGTAAATTACGGCGTTTACTTTGACTGATACGTTATCCCTTGAGATCACGTCCTGGCTCGGCACATCCATCACGACCGTTCGGAGATCAACGCGTTCCATCTGCTGAATGCCCGGGATAATTATAATGAGTCCAGGCCCCTTAACCCGCTGAAAACGTCCGAGCAGAAACACCACGCCACGCTCGTACTCGCGGAGTACATTTAATGACAGCCATAACACTAAGACTGTTGTAACGACGATCGTGATCAATGCGATCATATCAATGCTCCTTGTTGATTGGCTCCACAACCAGGGTTAGCCCTTCGAGTCGGGTGATCCGTACTCTTTGCCCACGCCGAAGGGGCGAGTCAGAGCGAGCTTGCCACGACTCCCCGTGGGCGCGTACACGTCCAGAGCCGTTGAAATCCTCCAATACCTCGCCTTGGATCCCGACCATTTCTTCCATGCCGCTCACCACTGGACGTCGATGGACCTTCAAGGCCATACCCATAATGACCATAAAAAAGCCTGCACTGACAAGTGCCAACGTGCCAATTAACGGTACGGAGATCGCGAGCTGCCCCCCATCAGTATCAAAGAGGATGACTGAACCGATAACAAAGGCAATGACCCCACCGATGCCCAAGACGCCAAAGCTGGAAACAAACATCTCACTGATCATAAAGACGATTCCAAGAATGATAAGCGCGAGCCCTGCGTAATTAACCGGCAACACCTGCAATGCATACAGGGCCAGCAACAGGCAGATGGCACCCATCACACCCGGTAGCACGGCCCCGGGATTAGCCAGCTCAAAGATGAGTCCATAGACCCCCAAGAGCATGAGAATGTAAGCCACATTCGGATTCGTGATGACGGCTAGCAAGCGGCTTCGCCAGTCTGGATCAATCGCCTGGGTGATGAGGCCTTGTGTGCTCAACTTGATGTCTCGGCCCAACACATTTACTTCACGACCATCCAGCTCTGACAGTAATTCAGAGACGTCCCCTGCCATGATGTCGATTACGCCTTGGCTCAACGCCTCTTTGGCGGGCAGGCTTGCGGCTTCCCGTACCGCCTGTTCTGCCCATTCCGCATTACGGTGCCGCATTTCCGCAAGGCTGCGAATGTACGCAACCGCATCATTTACAATCTTCTTCTGCATAGCACTGTCGGAATCATCCGCCGCGCCCTGATCCTTGTCTTTTTCTTTCTCGCCCGCGCCCTCTGGTGGGCTTATATCCGGGACTCCACCAAGCTGGATTGGCGTCGCGGCTCCTAGGTTTGTCCCCGGGGCCATCGCCGCGATGTGGGCCGCATACAGCAAGTAGGTCCCCGCGCTGGCGGCTCGTGCGCCCGAAGGCGCGACGTATACGACGACCGGAATAGGCGAAGCAATGATGTCGCGAATCATATCCCGCATCGCGGTATCCAAGCCGCCCGGCGTATCCACGCGGATAATGACCAATTCAGCGCCCCCTTCCCTAGCCTGCTCCAACCCACGGTGCACATAATCGCCTGTCGCAGGCCCAATGGCATCATCGATCGTCAAAATGGTCGCGTAACGCTCAGCACCTGCAAAGACCTGCCATGCGAGGGCAGCCGAAAGGGAAATTGCCAGCCCGGCCCTAGCCATTAAAGAAGCTCCACCCATACTCCTACAGTAGAGTTTAGCCTTCAATCGTGCCCTATGCGCTCATGCGATCCGCAGCGATCTCAGCAAGGTGCGCTAAACCGCTGGCATTTTGTCTTGAGTTCACGTACATCCTGGTGGAAAAGAAGGCCTTGGCAAGGATAATAGTCAGGCTAAATGAGCAGACCAAAGCAATCAACGCAACTAGAGAGTTTGCAAACGAGCACCGCTGCGTTCGCGGCGGCCGACCTTATCTACACCGTAGAGCAGGTCGAACAAGCGCTTGACAGGCTGGCAGACGCCCTCACAAACACCCTTAAGGACTCAAACCCGGTGATCTTGTGTGTCATGATTGGTGGCATCGTCCCAACGGGCAAGTTATTGATGCGTCTCGGTTTTCCATTGCAAGTCGACTACCTGCATGCGACGCGCTACCGTGAAAAGACATCCGGAGGCGCACTGCAATGGCTCAAGCGTCCAGCGATCTCACTGACGGGACGCACCGTCCTTATCGTCGATGACATACTTGATGAGGGCCTGTCGCTGGCAGCGATTGTCGAGGAGTGCAAGCAGGCAGGCGCAGAAAAAGTGTATACGGCTGTGCTGCTTGAGAAATCCGTGGAACGCCTTGGGCTCAAGCAAGCAGATTTTGTTGGGCTCACGGTACCCAATCGTTATGTGTTTGGATACGGCATGGACTTCATGGGTTACCTACGCAACGCCCCAGGGATCTATGCAGTGAAGGAAACATGACTGAACTTGCGATCATTGGCGGGACCGGCTTGACTCTTCTCAACGAGATCGTGATCACCCGGCAAGAGGCCTGGAAAACGCCCTACGGTGAACCGTCAGCCGCGCTGGTATTTGGGCGCTTCGGTGGCAAGGAGGTTATTTTTCTCGCCCGGCACGGCAATCCGCCCACCATCCCTCCCCATCGAGTGAATTACCGGGGGAATATTTGGGCACTCAAGGAGAGTGGCGTAAAAAAAATTATTAGCATCAACTCCGTGGGAGGGATCACCGCTACGATGTATCCCGGCCGCCTGGTATTTCCCAACCAAATCATCGACTACACGCACTCGCGTGCCCATACATTCTTTGAAGATGATCTCACGGCACTGACGCATGTCGATTTTACCGAACCCTATTGCGAGGAGCTGAGAGCCACGTTGATTAGTGCCGCCCGAAAGGCTGCACTCGCGCCTGCCGACTCGGCAACATACGGCGCTACCCAAGGGCCACGGCTTGAGACCGCTAGGGAGATTGAGCGCATGGAAAGAGATGGCTGCGACGTGGTCGGCATGACCGGCATGCCGGAGGCAGCTCTCTCGCGTGAGTTGGGGCTCTGTTACGCCGCCTGCGCCGTGGTCGCCAACTGGGCCGCTGGGCGCTCCCATGAGAAGATCACGATGCAGGCCATCGAGGCGAATCTCACAGCCGCGATGGAGAACATACACCGAGTTCTCGCCAACACGATACCGATAATCTAATGGCTCTGAGCGGACAAGTGGAACGGCTTGACTCGAGCGTACCGTAACTAAGGACTAGCGCCTTCGGGTTGATAAAGAGTGACCTTCAGCAAGACGCCGAACAAAGGATGATCAAAATAGTGCAGCTCATTAACACGAATCTTGCGGCTTTCAGTCAGCCTGACATACATCGATTGCTGGTCTGTCAAAACTGCCCCACTTGAGAGGTGCGTTCCACCCATCGCGATCGCATCGTGGCGTAGGTACTCAGGCAGGAAATACACGAGATCGACGTCCACATGCAGGTATTTGGTCTTTCTAAGGCGCACGATACCGTCGACCCGTGCGGAATCTGCCGGAGCGAAGCCGCTGAGAGAATGGAGTCCCTTGCCTTCATCAACGCTTTGATCGGGGGCCACCGCGACTTCGCCCGCACTAGGGGGCGCGATGTCAGTGGCCGCCACATGAACTGCACGCGCATCAGCTGGCGCAAATTCGGGTTGCCGCCAAGCAACCTGATAGATGGGATTGTAGCGTGAGGACTTCTTGAGCAGAACCTCTACATCGGCAAGACCAAGCTCGCTAGGCTGCAATGGATGAAACGCCATGGGGACAGTCACCGGGGGTCCTGCGGACTGTCCGCTGCCTTGCGAGTCGGCGTCGAGGAATTCCGGGACATCGGAAATCAACTCGATACTCCCGTCAAGATCCGGAAACCCGGGATTACTCGGCCACGATTCGCCGTTGGCATCCGGCTTGAGTTGTTCGAAAACGATGAGTTCCAGTTGATACCAGAGATCCTCCTCGGCAGAGATTTGCCCGGGCGCGCATACCGGGGCGCCGAGGAGACAGATTAAGAGGCAGATGATGCGAGCCGTGAGCGCCATGATTAGGCAGCGTCTCGCGTATCGAGCTGCTCGAAAAGATTGGCTAATAGTTCCACACGCATTTCACCATCGGGCAGGTCTTTCATAATACGCAACTTATCCTGACCGTCCAGTTTATATGTCTGTGGCTGCGATTGGATCAACTTCATAACCCGCATTGGATCGATGGCAGGATGCGGATGGAAACGTATGCGTCCACCATCTTTACCTAAGTCAATCTTACGGATACCCAAAGGCTTCGCTTTGAGCTTTAAAGCGGTTATGCGGATTAGGTTCTTTGCTGCAGCTGGCAGTAAACCGAACCGATCAATCATTTCTACTTGCAAATCGGTCAGTTCATCGTCATCTTTAGCGCTGGCTATACGCTTGTACATAATAAGCCGCATATGAACGTCCGGAAGATAATCTTCGGGAATCAGCGCGGGTAGGTGAAGATCGATCTCCGCGCCATGATCAAGGGGACGGTCTAACTCCGGCTGGCGGCCGGCGCGCAACGCCTGGACCGCGCGTTCCAGTAGGTCCATATAAAGGCCGAAGCCGATCTCTTGGATATGACCGCTCTGTTCCTCACCTAGAATCTCGCCTGCGCCTCGGATCTCAAGATCATGGGTGGCCAGAGTAAATCCTACGCCCAGTTCTTCAAGCGACGCTAAGGCCTGAAGTCGCTTATGAGCATCGGCTGTCATCATGTTACGCGGTGGAACCATGAGATAGGCATAGGCACGATGGTGAGCGCGTCCAACACGGCCACGCAGCTGATAGAGCTGGGCCAGGCCGAACTTGTCCGCGCGATCGATAATGATTGTGTTTGCCGTTGGAACATCGATGCCTGTTTCAACGATGGTGGTACATACAAGCACGTTGATCCGACGATGATAAAAATCCGACATTACTTGCTCGAGTTCCTTCTCACGCATCTGGCCATGGGCAATGCGGACCTGGGCCTCGGGGACCGATGTCTCCACCTTCTTCGCAATCTTTCCGATAGATTGAATCTCATTATGAATAAAGTACACCTGTCCCCCTCGTTTGATCTCGCGTAGCACGGCCTCTCGTGCAAGAGGCGCATTCCATTCCCGCACGAATGTCTTAACGGCCAGGCGGCGGGATGGCGGAGTCGCTATGATGGAAAGCTCGCGCAATCCGGATAATGCCATGTTTAAGGTGCGAGGGATTGGAGTCGCAGTGAGCGTAAGCAGATCCACCTCCGCGCGCAATGCTTTGAATTTTTCCTTCTGGCGCACACCGAAGCGGTGTTCTTCGTCAATCACGACAAGGCCAAGGCGTTTAAACCGGGTCGTGTCCTGTAGCAGCTTGTGCGTTCCAATGACAATGTCAACAGAACCTGTGGCGAGTCCTTGAATTACGCTATCCTGTTCCTTACGTGAGCGAAACCGTGATAACTGTTCAATGCGTACCGGCCAATCCGCAAAACGGTCAAGAAAATTCTGGTAATGCTGTTGAACAAGCAGTGTGGTGGGTGCCAATATGGCAACCTGTTTCCCATCCTGTACGGCTACGAATGCAGCCCGCATGGCAACCTCCGTCTTGCCAAATCCCGGGTCGCCACAGACAAGACGGTCCATCGGTTTGTCATCCTGCATATCTTCAAGCACTGCTTGTATCGCTGCCAATTGATCCGGAGTTTCCTCGAAGGGAAACCTTTGGACGTAGGCCCGGTAAGCGTCCTCATCCACTGTATAGCTAAAGCCAGAGCGGGCTGCGCGGCGTGCATTCAATTCTAGGAGTTCAGCCGCAACATCATAAGCGCGCTCCGCTGCTTTGCGTTTGGCGCGCTGCCAGTGCGCGCTGCCCAATCTGTGCAGAGGCGCATGCTCGCCATCGACGCCTGTATATCGGCTGATTAGATGCAGAGACGATACCGGCACATAGAGCTTGTCGCCCTGGGCATATTCGATGCAGATAAACTCTGCCCTGACATCATCCACGTCCAATGTCACCAAACCCCGATAGCGTCCTACTCCGTGCTCCTCGTGAACGACGGGGGCCCCCATCGTAAGCTCCGTCAAGTTACGGACGATGAGTTCCGCGTCGCGCTGGGCTCGCTTGCGGAGCCTCCTTTGCATAGCGCGCTCACCGAACAGTTGGGTCTCGCTGATAACGGCAATCCGGGGGCTATCCAGTTGCGTCCCCTGTTCTAACGGTGCGACCGTAAGACCGAGCGGCGCATTATCTGCCCTAAATGCCGACCAGGTATCGAACAAGACGGGCCTGAGCGCATGTTCAGACAAGAGCTCCAGCAAGGTCTCCCGTCTGCCATTGGACTCGGCGACAAACAGAACGCGACCGTTGAATCCAGCTAGAAAGCGTTTCACTACGGCGAGCGGATCGGGGGCGCGCGCCTCAATTGGAAGCTGAGTGGGCGCGCTAACGGCAAAGTTCGTAGCACCCGCGAACTCTTTCTGTGCTAGCGTGCTGAGCGATAGCCGCGGGAAGCACTTTGTCGCTGTCCACAGCTCGTCCGGGTGTAGAAAAACCTCATGTGGGGGAAGCAGCGGCCGCTCTCTGTCATGCCGAGCCTGCTCGTAACGCTCTCGAATATCATCCCAAAATCCGGTACTCGCCTGTTCAACGTCATCATCAACAACAATCACGCACGCATCAGGCAGGTGATCAAACAACGTATTCGTCTCTGGAAAAAACAATGGCAGGTAGTATTCAATGCCCGCCGGGGCAAGTCCTTGACTCACATCTCTGTATATCGGGCACGCCGCGGCATTGCCCTCAAAGCGACTTCGCCAGTGCGATCGGAAACGAGTAATCGCTTCCTCCGTAAGAGGAAACTCTCTGGCCGGCAATATGTAAATGGACTCGGCAGTCTGTTGGGAACGCTGCGTTTCCGGATCAAATACGCGGATACTTTCCACTTCCTCATCGAACAGATCGATCCGGTAAGGTAGTTCGCTGCCCATCGGGAAGATATCGATCAGTGATCCACGCACTGCGAAGTCACCATGTTCCATGACCTGTGATACACCGCTGTAACCTCCGCTAGATATGCGGTAGCGGAATCTATCGATCTCTAACCGATCGCCGACCGACACTAAAAGGCTGTTGGCATCAATATACTCACGTGGCGCCACTCGATGCATGAGCGTGGTCACGGGGACCACAAGGATGCCACTGGTCAGTAACGGCAGACGTGTTAGCGTCGCAATGCGCTCGGAGACAATATCTCTATATGGAGAGAACTGGTCATACGGAAGAGTTTCCCAATCTGGAAAAGATAGAATTGGCAGCGCATCATTACTGCTGTTGAAGAACTGCAGCTCACTTTGGATGCGGTTCGCCGTCAGGCTATCCGGCGTGACGAGAACGATAGGGATGGTATTACGCTCTGCCGCCACTCGCATGGCAAGAGCCTTGCTACTCCCATACAATCTTCCCCAGCAGCCCTGTTCACCAGGGTTCCTGGGAAATTCAGCGGAAAAAAGGCTTTTATGCGCGGTGTGGCCCATGACCATTTACTCAAAAGCACATGGGGCCTCAACGTTGATCTCTGTTTCAATTTTATGCAACGCTTGCAACGGATCGTGAGCACGGGTGATCGGCCGTCCGATCACGAGGTAGTTGGCACCGCATCTAAGTGCATCAGCGGGCGTTGCGAATCGCTTTTGATCATTCAATTCGGCTCCTGCCGGTCGGATACCCGGTGTGACCAGGCAAAATCCTGGATCTGTGCGTCGTCTGAGCTCGGCGACGTCGCGCGGGGAGCATACCACGCCGTCCATCCCTGCATCATTCGCAAGCTCTGCGAGCCGAATGGTCTCCTCAAGCGAATTTGCCTCGATCCCGATATTCACAAGCTCAGTGTCAGACAAGCTTGTTAATACGGTCACCGCAACAAGCAAAGGGTGATGATGATGCCGATCAATCGATTCACGTGCTGCCCTCATCATGTTCGTTCCACCCATCGCATGGACATTGACCATCCATACTCCGAGGTCAGCCGCTGCCGCACAGGCCTCAGCCACCGTAGTAGGGATGTCATGGAATTTGAGATCCAAAAACACATCAAATTCCATCTTCACACACTGCTCTACAAACGCGGGCCCCGAGCGTGTGAATACTTCTCCACCCACTTTTAGCTTGCAGCGCATGGGATCCAACTGTTTGGCCAATTTCAACGCCTGGGCTGGATCACCGTAATCCAACGCCACAATGATGCGTGGCTCATTCACCTTCGACGCCGTGGATAGGTTTGGCAGAATTCCAATATTTGCAACTCGGGCATTGCCAATGAAGTGACTTCCCTGCAAAGCCACAATGGTTGCACTTGTATGTTGCCTTGCTCTCGAGTAGTTTGCCGGTCAGATCTTTGATCATAAGCAGATTGTCCCTGGTGGCACCTTCTGCGTGGGCCAGGGCATACTTGATCAACCGGTTCACACCGCGGACCGACGGACGCCGTCTGAGTTCATCTGTAATGAACGCAATAGCTTGACCTTCGCCGTGTCGTTCAGCAATTAACTCAGCGAGTGCGAGCGTTGGGGTGATTCCACCGTGCTTTACTACGATGGACTCAAGGTAGACCATGAGCTCATCGAGTTTGCCCAGTTCCCGAAAGCAATCGACAAGGGGATAAATAGCCTCTGGCAAAAAATCCGGATCTTGTTTTTCGATCCGCTTATAGGCGCGGATCGCCAGTTTTGGCTTTCCCGCCTTAACGGCAAGCTCAGCATCGAGTAAGCTTGCGCGCACGCAGTGCGCGTCGACACTCAAGGCGCGACGCACCATATCGCTCGCCTGTCCTTCCTGTCCTCCTTGCCTAAGCTCCTCCGCTTTCTCACAGTAAAACTGAGCGATTATCGGGACCAAACGTTCGCCGGAACTCGATTCAAGCCGGCGTGCTGTATCAATCGCTTTGTCCCAATCTTTTTCTTGCTGGTAGATTTCCAGCAATTGGGTTAACGCTTGGACAGTATAGGATCTGGTTTGGATGAGTTCCTGAAAGAGGCTTTCTGCACGATCCAAGAGGCCCGAGCGCATGTAATCCATCCCTAATTCGAGCAGCGCGAGGCAACGCTGCTCACCGTTCAACGTAGGCCGAGCAATCAGATTCTGATGTATACGTATTGCACGATCGACTTCGCCACGCCGCCTAAACAAGTTGCCCAAAGCGAGGTGAGTCTCCACCGTTTCACTATCCACGTCGAGCATCTTGATAAAAACTTCGATAGCCTTGTCAGGCTGCTCATTTAATAAATAGTTAAGCCCCTTGAAGTAGTCCGGTGAAATTCGCGGACGGCCAGTGTTTGCCTTTGCTGTCCGTGCATTGCGTCGTGCGAGCCACCAGCCTGACGCCGCCGCAATCGGTAGCAGAAACCAAACGAGTTGCGAATAATTAAGGAACATCCTTGATCGGGATCGCCCTAAGGTTATTGACTTCCTCTTCTGTGAGCCGGATGAGCCTCGCCAATTTTGCGTTTTCACGTTTCAACTTTGCGATAAAAGCGAGACTCGCGAAGATTCCAAGCAGCGCGCCAACCAATAAACTTGACATAACCAACAATGAAACAGGGAGGTGTATACTGCCCATATAGTAGTTGAGGTTCACCAATTGGTCATTTTTGACGTGAAATGCTAGACCGAGGATCAGTACGAATAAGAAAAAGATTACCTTCAAGATACGTGACATAAAACCTCCTCGCACCAATGCCCAATGCAGGGTCTTGAGTTTGGTTTTCGGCTGTCAGGCCCCGAAGGCATCGGCAGAATCACGGCGTCCACAGGCGTTAGAGGCAACACGCAGGCCTTACGATAAACAGGGAACGGTATGAAGACAACACCGCAAAATGGCGTGGTCAAGCCGCGGCGGCCGTCTCCACGGCGGATGCCTCTTTGGTCAGCTCGTAATGGGCGTCACGCGTTTCGCTGAGCGATGATCGACGCGCTCGCGCAGATGCTTGCCGGGTTTAAAGTGAGGGACATATTTCGCCGGGAGCGACACAGGTTCACCCGATTTAGGATTTCGACCCACACGGGGCGGCCGGAAGTGAAGCGCAAAGCTGCCAAATCCGCGGATCTCTATCCTCCAACCATTGGACAGCGTATAAGCCATGTGTTCGAGAATAGTCTTCACGGCCAATTCGACATCCTTATAAGCGAGCTGGGACTGTTTTCGCACAAGCGATTCAATTAGATCTGACTTCGTTATGTGTTGTTTCTCGATGCCCACTTTACTTGCCATCCAGTTGCTCTTTAAGTATGTCTCCCAATTTTGCCGATCCGGCGGCATCACTACCATACTCCTGAACCGCCGCCGCCTCTTCATCCGTTTCCTTGGCCTTGACAGACAACGTGATGATTCGCTGTTTGCGGTCAAGGCCGACGATCTTGGCTTCAACCTCATCATTCGCTTTCAAAACAGCCGCCGCATCCTCGACCTTGCGATCCTTTGAAAGCTCAGTAACGCGCAATTGCCCTTCGACACCATCGGCCAGTCGCACGATCGCACCCTTCGGATCGACCTTTTCGACGGTCCCCTTGACTAGGGTGCCTTTGGGATGCTCCGCTACATAACTCGAGAACGGGTCTTTCTCCAGTTGCTTGATTCCTAGCGAAATGCGCTCCCGCTCAGCGTCAGCAGCAAGGACCACTGCCTCGACCTCTTCACCTTTCCTGTATTTATGGATTGCCGCCTCACCTGGGACGCTCCATGAGATGTCCGACAGATGCACCAGCCCATCGATACCGCCCTCAAGACCAATGAATATTCCAAAATCGGTGATGGATTTGATCGTGCCCTTGACTCGATCGCCCTTATTATAAACACTTGCAAACGCTTCCCAGGGGTTCGGCTGACATTGCTTCATTCCCAAGGAAATTCGCCGCCTTTCCTCATCAATATCCAACACCATGACCTCGACTTCTTGTCCAATATGCACAAGTTTCGAGGGATGCACATTCTTATTGGTCCAGTCCATTTCCGACACATGAACTAGGCCCTCGACACCCTCTTCAATCTCGACAAAACAGCCATAATCTGCAAGGTTGGTCACCTTGCCAACCAAGCGGATCCCCTCTGGATAGCGGCGCGCAAGATCCATCCATGGATCTTCACCCATTTGTTTCAAGCCCAGTGATACGCGGTTTCGCTCCCGGTCGAATTTGAGTACCTTCACTTCGATCTCGTCACCAATGTTGACGATTTCACTGGGGTGCTTCACACGTTTCCATGCCATATCGGTAATATGTAACAAACCGTCAATACCGCCAAGATCGAGAAAAGCCCCATAATCGGTGAGGTTCTTAACCACACCCTTGACTACCACACCCTCCTTGAGCCGCTCAAGCAATGCTTCACGCTCGGCGCTGGTCTCGCTTTCGACCACCGCGCGTCGGGATACCACCACATTATTGCGGCGGCGGTCGATCTTAATCACCTTGAACTCTAAAGGCTTACCTTCGAGATAACTGGTATCACGCACAGGCCGCACATCAACCAGGGAACCCGGCAGAAAGGCGCGAACCTTATCGATATCCACGGTGAAGCCACCTCTTACCTTCTCGGTGATGATGCCAGTTACCGTGTGCCCGGCCTCGTAGGCGTCCTCCAACTGCTTCCAGGCTAACAAGCGTTTTGCCTTGTCCCGAGACAGGCGGGTTTCGCCAAAACCATCTTCGACCGCATCGAGAGCGACATCCACCTTGTCACCGACAGCGACCTCCAGCTCGCCGCTGTCATTATAGAATTGCTCGATTGGTATAAAGCCTTCGGACTTTAGGCCAGCGTTGACGACCACAAGATCCTGGCCTACCTCTACCACTGTGCCGGTGACGATGGTGCCAGGGCGCATTCGCTGTTCGATTTGGCTCTGTTCAAATAACTCCGCAAAGCGTTCCATCATGATTTATCTATCTCATAAAACGTAAACGTATAAGAGCGCTTGGCCGCGAACGGTGGGGTGTTACGGCAGAGCGGCGCCCGGGAGACGCTCACGTACTAACCCTGCAACATGCCCGACCATCACGGCGATATCGACGTCAGTCGTATCGAAAACGATGGCATCAGGCGCCGGCTTTAGGGGGGAGGCAGTACGCTGACTATCCCGCGCATCGCGTTCGGCTATCGCCGCCAAAAGCTGACCGAGGTTAACATCGATTCCTTTTTGTTTCAACTGTTTATGACGCCTGGCCGCACGTTCCTCTTGGCTTGCGATGAGAAAAACTTTGACCTCGGCGTCAGGGAAAACCACGGTTCCCATGTCCCGGCCGTCAACGACGAGCCCGGGAGGCTCGCGATAGGCCCTCTGTCTTGCAAGCAGCGCGCTGCGAACCGAAGGGTACGCCGCGATGCGCGAGGCATTCCGGGCACAGGTCTCGCTGCGGATACGCTGACTCACATCATCCCCCGCAAGGATGACCGACACCTCACCTTCGTCCGTGTAGCCCGGGAAGCTCACATCCAAGTCCGCCGCGAGTTCCGCCAATCGACGATCGTCATCGAGGGGAATGCGACGGTTGGCTGAGGCAATGGCCAGGGCACGATACAGCGCTCCACTGTCCAGAATGTGCCAATGTAACCAAGTCGCCAGATGGCGACACAAGGTTCCCTTGCCCGTACCGCTCGGTCCGTCGACGGCGATGACAGGAACATGCGGTTCATCCACGTCCTGTCCCCGTTATGACGATATCAAGCCCCGCGCGTCGTGCGAGCTCTGCAAATTTGGGAAACGAAGTTTCGACACTGGCACAATTTTGGACTCGGATCGGTGCTGAGGCAGCCATCCCGGCAATGGCAAATGCCATCGCGATGCGATGATCGCCGCAACTGTCGACGGATCCACCGTGCAGATGGCCGCCGTTGATGATGATTCCATCCTCTGTGGGTTCGGCATCCGCCCCCAAGGCCTTTAGGCCCGTTGCCATCGCCTCAATCCGGTCACTCTCTTTGACACGCAGTTCCGCTGCCCCCCTCACCACGGTTTGCCCTCGGGCGCACGCGGCGGCAATGAAGATCGCGGGGAACTCATCGATCGCCCGCGACACTTGTGACGCAGCGATCGGTATCCCGTGTAGAGGGCGCGCACGCACCTGAATGTCGGCTACCGGCTCCCCCGAGAGGGTGCGCTGATTGTGCACAGTGATATCCGCATCCATCTCCCTAAGCACCTCAATCACCGCCGTTCGTGTGGGGTTGATTCCGACCTCTTCCAGCAGGATATCGGATCCCTCCACGACCGCCGCACCGACCATGAAGAAGGCCGCTGATGAGATATCGGCAGGCACATCGATCTCTGTGGCAGCGAGCCGCCTGCCCCCCTCCACGCAGATCCGCCTCTCTTCGCGCGTTAGGGGATAGCCGAACCTGAGCAGAAGCCGCTCGGTATGATCTCGGGTCACCGCCGGCTCGGTAACACAGGTCCAACCTTTGGCATAGAGGCCGGCCAACAGGACGCAGGACTTGACTTGGGCGCTGGCGACAGGCATTTGATAATCGACACCCAGAAGTCCTTTTTGCCCGCGAATATGCAGAGGCAAGGTGCCCCGCTCGCTTAAGGTGAGCCTCGCGCCCATGCGTGAGAGCGGTTCCAGCACACGTTGCATCGGCCTTCGCGACAACGAGGCATCGCCCGTTAGCTCGGAATCAAATGGCTGGCCTGCAAGCACTCCGGCGAAGAGACGCGCGGAGGTCCCCGAGTTACCCAGGTAAAGCGGCCCTTTGGGGGCCGAGAATCCATGCAGCCCCACACCATGAATCACGATCTGCCCGGCGTCCTGCCGTTCGAATTTCACCCCCATGGCGGAAAGCGCCGCCATGGTCGCCAGCGTATCTTCGCCTTCGAGAAAGCCGCGAACCTCCGTGACTCCCTCGGCAAGCGCCCCTAGGATCAGGCTGCGATGGGAGATGGACTTGTCGCCAGGCACACGAATGCGCCCGTGAAGTGGCCCACTGGGCGCAACCTGAAAGGCAATGGAGCCCGGCCAATCCATTCACGACTTGGGCCCGACAGCGGGTCCCGTTTTCCCCGGTGCGCGTTGTGAATTGCAGTTAGCCGCGTAGACATCCCGCGCGGCTTTGGCACGCGTGAGCATCTCCATCAGGGCGTTACTGTCCGCTTCACGGAGCGCATCTTTCAGTTCCTCGAGGCGGTGAGAGAACTGCTCGATTACCTCAAGGAGGTTGTCGCGGTTCGCTAAACAGATATCGTGCCACATGCTTGGGCTACTTGAGGCGATCCGGGTAAAGTCAGCAAAGCCTCCTGCCGCGAAGCGAAAGATGTCCGCTCGTTCGTCCATCTGTGCCAAGCAATCCACAAGCGAATAGGCCAACGTATGCGGAAGATGGCTGGTCGCAGCCAGGAGCTTGTCATGGCGTTCAACGTCCATCATGATGACCTCGGCTCCTGTCTTCTCCCACATCTTCTGAACCCGTTGAACGGCCTTGGGGTCCGTTTCAAGGAGCGGCGTCAGGATCACACGGTGCCCCTCAAATAATTCGGCGAAGGATGCCTCGACCCCGCTCTTTTCCGTGCCGGCCACCGGGTGCCCAGGGACAAACAGCGCAAGATGCCGGTCCAGGGACTTGCGGGCGGCAGCGGCGACAGTGGCCTTGGCGCTGCCGACATCCGTTACGAGGGCATCGGCGTGGAGATGGCCTGCCATGGACTTCAGGATAGCCTCGGTTGTGCCAAGGGGTGTGGCGACAACCACCATATCTGCGCCTTCAGTGGCGCTACCCACGTCCATGGCGAACTCGTCGATGACGCCGAGCGCCATCGCCTTCTTCAGCCCTTCCTGGTTCCGGGCGCAGCCGATCACGTGTTCGCAGGCACGCGCACGTTTCAGGGCACGCGCCAAGGAACCTCCGATGAGTCCGACACCAATGATCGCGAGCCGACCGATCAACGCCACGACAGCACAACCCCCCTCCATAGGAAAACTGGCGCCGTCTCGACCCTCATAGCGCCTCCCCCATCAAGTTCGCGGCTCTGCTCATTGCGTTAGCCCAAGGACTCGTTTCAGCGCCGCCAGGAACTGGGCATTCTCGTGCCCCTGTCCGACGGTCACGCGCAGATGATTCTCCAAGCCGTAGTTGTCAACGGGGCGCACAATCACACCGTGACGCAACAGGGCTTCGTAGATCGGACTCGCGGGCCTCTTGAAGTCAACACAAAGAAAATTGGCCACCGAGGGCGTATAGTCCAGATCAAGACGCCCAATGCCTTCGGTCAGCTGCACCATGCCGGCCCTGTTTAGCGCGATGCTCTGCCTTATGTGGGCTTCATCATCGAGGGCGACTTGCGCCGCAGCGAGCGCAAGGCTATTGACATTGAAAGGTTGGCGCACACGGTTCAATAGCTCAGCGACGACGGGGTGTGATAGCGCATAGCCGACCCTAAGACCTGCAAGACCATAGGCCTTGGAAAAGGTGCGCGTGACAATCAGGTTCGGGTTACGCTCTACCCACGAGGCGCAGCGTGGATAGCCAACTACATCGACATAGTCGCAGTAGGCCTCGTCAACAACGATCAAAACCTCCCGGGGCAGGGCCTCGATAAATGCTTTCAATGCGCTTCCTTGCAACCACGTACCTGTAGGATTGTTTGGATTCGCAATGAAAACAAGCCGCGTCCGATCACTGAGTGCCGCTTCCATCGCGGCAAGATCGTGACCGAGGGCACGCGCGGGCGTAACAACCGCTTCGGCCCCGACTGCCTGCGTCACCATCGGGTAAACGGCGAAGGCGTGCTCTGAGAAGATCACTTGATGCGCCGGCGTCACGAAGGCGCGCGTGATGAGCTCAAGGACGTCATTCGAACCATTGCCTAACGTGATTCCATCCACATCGATGCCAAGTTTTTTGGCCAACGCCTCTTTTAACGCCGTCCCGTTACCATCCGGGTAGCGAGAAATTACCGGCAGCTGCGCTCTCACCGCTTCAAGGGCAAGCGGACTCGGGCCCAGCGGGTTTTCGTTAGAGGCAAGCTTGACTACCCTGCTAAGCCCCGACTCCCGTTGCAATGCCTCGATTGATTTCCCAGGTTGATAGGGCTGAAGAGTGCGCACCCATGGAGTCGCGAGCTCATTGACATCACAGGACACCATCAGCCCCTAGAGCACCGCACGCGGATAGGAGCCCAAGAGCTTTACCATAGAGGCGCGCTCTGCGAGCTGGCTGAGCGCCTTGGCAATCTGTTGATCCTCCGCGTGACCCTCGATATCCACGAAAAAGACATATTCCCACATACCGCGGCGGGATGGTCTCGACTCGATACGCGTCATGCTGATTCCGTTGCTCGCAAAGGCCTCGAGCATCTGATACAAGACACCCGGCCTGTTGGGCGCCGAAAAGAGCAGCGAGGTTTTGTCATTCCCGCTGCGCGGGGTAGATTGACGCCCAATGACCAGGAAGCGGGTGGTGTTATCGGGCTCATCTTCGATGTTACGAACAAGACATTTGAGTTTGTAATACTCCGCTGCCGCCTCGCCAGCAATCGCAGCCGCATCCCCTTCCGATACCGCCCGGCGTGCAGCCTCGGCATTGCTGTTAACCGGGATCCGTTCAACTCGGGGTAGATGATTATCAAGCCATCTGCGGCACTGAGCCAGCGACTGATGATGAGCATAGATGCGCTTAACGTCTTCCAAATGTTCCAAATTCCGGAGCAGGTGATGATGAATTCTGAGCTCCACTTCCCCGCAGATCTTGAGCGGCGAGTTGATGAACATATCCAATGTATGGTTGACGACTCCCTCGATCGAATTCTCCACAGGGACCACACCATAGTCGCACGCACTCGATTCCACCTCCCTGAACACCTCATCGATGTTGTCGAAAGCCCTGGTGTACACCGAGTGTCCAAAATGTTTGAGCGCCGCTGTCTGAGTGAAGGTGCCTTCCGGCCCGAGAAAAGCGATTTGCAACGGCTGTTCCAGGGCAAGACAGGCAGACATGATCTCCCTGAAAAGTCGAGCCATCTCCTCATCAGACAGTGGTCCCACGTTTCTGGCGATAACCTTGTGCAGAACCTGCGCTTCGCGTTCCGGCCGATAACAAGTGCCTGCACTGGATTCGGCACCTTTGGCATGGGCCACCTGAGTCGCGAGTTTGGCACGTTCACTGATAAGCTTGAGCAGCTCGGCATCTAGCAAGTCAATGCGCTCGCGCAGCGAGTTGAGTTTATTGTCTTCGGACATCGTTTCTGGGCAAGGCTACGCCTTGTTCTTCTCGATGAGCATCCCCCAAAGAAAGGATAGTACCCCGAAATTCTAAATCGTGCGCCCGTTAACCGTGACGTCGTTCAAATTCGGCCATAAACTCGACGAGCACATCAACCCCTTCCTCGGGCATGGCGTTATAAATGCTGGCACGAATACCGCCGACGCTGCGGTGGCCTCTCAGCGCGACGAGCCCTTCGGCATTGGCCTCGATCAGAAACAGCCTCTCAGATTTCTCATCGACGAGCCTAAAAGGTATATTCGACCAGGATCGACAGGCTGGATCCACAGCGTTGGTATAGAGATTGGATGCATCAATCGCGCGATAGAGCTTGTCAGCCTTGCGCTGGTTGCACCCAGCCATCACGGCAAGCCCCCCCTTGTCCTTTAACCACGTCAATACTAGCCCGGCCATGTACCAACTAAAAGTCGGAGGAGTATTGTACATCGAGCCGTGTCTTGCATGCGTTTCGTATTGATAGAGGCATGGCGTGCCAGCGCGCGCACTGCCAATGAGATCCGAGCGAAGGATAACAACCGTAAGACCAGCTGGGCCAAGGTTCTTCTGCGCACTGGCGTAGATAACACCAAATCGTGAAATATCAACCGGGCGCGAGAGGATATCCGACGTCATGTCGACGACCAGAGGGACCTCGCCAACCTCCGGTACCCAGTGGAACTGCACACCCTGTATGGTTTCGTTTGAGGTGTAGTGCACGTAAGCCGCGTCTGTATCGAGCACCCATTCGCTCCACATCGGGATCGTCGTAAAGCCACCGGGTTCTGCGGTCGCCGCGACATTGACTCGACAGAAACGGCTGCCCTCCGCAATGGCCTTTCCCGACCAAGTCCCCGTATGGATATAGTCTGCGGCTGCCTCATCCTGCATGAGGTTCAAAGGAACCATAGCAAACTGGCTGGATGCGCCACCTTGCAAAAAAAGGACTTGGTAATCGCTTGGAATGCCGAGCAGATCTCGCAGATCAATTTCAGTGCGTTCGGCGATGGCCATGAACTCTTCGCTACGATGGCTTAACTCCATGACCGAGATGCCGGTCTCCTGCCAATCCAGTAGCTCATCGCTCGCCCGCTGCATGACCTCTTTGGGCAACATGGCTGGTCCAGCGCCGTAGTTGTACACCGCCTTCATGGCAAGTTCTTCACGCAGAGGCGGGGATCCGCTGCTGGCCTTGGCGCAGACTGCTTTCGTCATGTCTATTCGACAATGCGTTCAACGCTAGCCAGTTTCTCACCCTCACCAAGGCTAATCAGCTTAACGCCTTGCGTATTGCGCCCCATAACGGAGATTTCCGCGGCGGGTGTGCGTACCAGGGTACCCCGATCGCTAATGAGCATCACCTCGTCGTCGTCAGAAACTGGTAGGGCACTCACGACCTGTCCATTACGCTCCGTGGTCTGAATAGAAATGACGCCCTGTCCTCCGCGGCCATGGACAGGATAGTCATCCACAGGGGTTCGTTTCCCAAAACCATTTTCTGTGGTGGTAAGGACCGTGCCGCCGGTCTCTGGAATAATAAGAGAGATCACCTCATGTCCGGGCACGAGCCGAATTCCCCGGACACCGCGGGCGCCACGGCCCATTGGCCGCACAGTGCGCTCGTTGAACCGAATGGCCTTGCCGCTCGTGCTGAATAACATGACATCACGCTTACCATCCGTCTGTTCTACACCGACTAGCTGATTATGGTGAGCGAGGTCAACAGCAATGATCCCACTCGCTCTCGGTCGGGCAAATTCGCTCAGCGGCGTTTTCTTGATCGTCCCGTTGGCCGTGGCCATGATGACAAATTGACCTTCTCCAAACTCGCGGACGGGCAATATCGCATTGATGCGCTCGCCCTCTTCTAGCGGTAATAGGTTGACAATCGGTTTACCGCGTGCCGTACGTCCAGCCTGGGGTAATGCATAGACCTTGAGCCAATATACCTTCCCACGACTGGAGAAGCAGAGCACCGTGTCATGCGTGCTGGCAACATAGAGTTGATCGATAAAGTCTTCATCTTTCATGCTCGTGGCTGACTTGCCTCTGCCTCCACGACGCTGGGAACGGTACACATCCACAGGTTGGGATTTGGCGTAACCCGCATGGGAGAGTGTAACCACTACGTCTTCTTCGGTAATAAGATCCTCTACGCTGAGATTCTGATGATCATCGCGGATCTCGGTGCGTCGTTTGTCGCCATATTGCTCGCGGATCTCGACGAACTCGTCGCGGATCACCTGCATGAGGCGATCAGGTCGAGCAAGGATATCGAGGAGATCATCGATGATCTTTAGCGATTCACCATACTCCTCAGTGATCTTGTCCTGCTCGAGACCGGTGAGGCGGTGAAGTCTTAGGTCCAGAATTGCCTGCACCTGAGCGTCAGAGAGACGGTAACGACCCTCGATCAACCCGAAGTTGGCTGGCAGATCCTCTGGCCGTGATGCCTCTGCTCCGCTTGCCTTCAGCATTTTCACGACGGGACCCGGTGCCCAGCGTTCCTTCATGAGGCGTGCTTTCGCGTCCGTCACGGTTGGGGAGGACTTGATCCTGTCAATGACTGGGTCAATATTGGCGAGTGCCACCGCCAGACCCTCCAGTATGTGAGCACGTGCCCTGGTTTTGTTGAGATCGTGGAGCGTACGGCGCGTGACGACTTCTCTCCGGTGCCGGATAAATGCATCGAGGAGATCTTTGAGGTTCAGCGTCTTGGGTTGGTTATCCACCAGAGCGACCGTGTTGATGCCAAACACCGTCTGCATCTGAGTGTGCTGATAGAGATTATTCAGGACCACCTCAGCAACCTCGCCGCGTCGCAGCTCAATGACTATCCGCATGCCGTCCCTATCTGATTCATCCCGGAGCTCGCGAATGCCTTCGATCTTTCGCTCCTTAACCAGCTCGGCGAACTTTTCCATCAGACGCGCCTTATTTACCTGATAGGGCAGCTCGCTGACGATGATGTTTTCCGACCCGCCTTCGCGACCGCTCTCAACCCGAGTTCGCGCCCGGACGTAGATGCGTCCACGACCAGTACGGTAGGCTTCGCGGATCCCTTGCGCACCATTAATGATCCCTGCTGTTGGAAAATCTGGGCCTGGTATGTGCTGGAGCAGACCGTCGACATCCACGCTGGGATTATCAACGATTGCCAAACACGCATTGATGACCTCAGTGAGGTTGTGGGGCGGAATGGTCGTCGCCATACCAACCGCAATCCCAGCCGAACCATTGATCAGTAGGTTCGGAAGGCGTGTTGGAAAAACTGTGGGCTCCTGTTCGGATCCGTCATAATTGGCAATGAAGTCGACCGTATCCTTGTCGATGTCTGCTAGCAGTTCGTGGGCAATGCGCGCCGTGCGCACTTCGGTATAACGCATTGCGGCTGGGGCATCGCCATCAACAGAACCAAAGTTACCCTGCCCGTCCACCAGTGTATACCGCAGCGAAAACGGCTGTGCCATGCGCACAATGGTGTCATAGACCGCGGTATCACCATGAGGATGGTATTTACCAATGACATCTCCGACCACACGGGCCGATTTCTTGTACGGCTTATTCCAGTCATTTCCCATCACGCTCATTGCGTATAACACTCGCCTGTGCACGGGCTTGAGGCCATCGCGCACGTCGGGTAGCGCACGTCCTACAATTACGCTCATGGCGTAATCCATATAGGACTGTTTCATCTCGTCTTCGATATTGACGGGGAGGATGGATTTCGCGAACTCAGCCATTTGAAAGCTACGCTATGTGCTTATGTGCTCAGTGAATAGGGTGGAGATGAAAGTGCATAAAACGATTAATTTTATCACAGGGCGCCTCAGCACTGCACAACACGGGCCGGCCACAGAAGACCGGCAGCACCGGCGCGAACACGTGCTGTCTTGAGGAGGCAGAAAGTGAAGGTCAGCTGTGTGCATCCTGCATCAGGGCCGCCAGCTTCGCGGCGTCCGGTGCAGGAACAACACCTTTTTCGGTGACAAGAAAATCGATCAATCGGGCAGGCGTGACATCAAATACCGGGTTCCAGGCAAGGGCCCCCTCTGCTGCGAGGCGGTGCCCTTCTAGCTCCAGAAGCTCCCCGGACGGACGGTCCTCGATAGGAATATCCGCACCGGTGGCCGCGCTCATGTCCAGCGAGGATGTGGGCGCAACCGTCATAAACTTCAGATCGTGCGCACGGGCAGAAAGCGCCAGAGAATAGGTCCCGATCTTGTTTGCGAGATCTCCGTTTCTCGCAATCCGATCGGCGCCGACAATGACCCATCGCACACAACGCTGTTGCATCAGGTGAGCGGCGGCGCTATCGGCGATCACAGTGACCGGGATCTTGTCCCTCATAAGTTCCCAAGCGGTCAATCTTGCGCCCTGTAACCAGGGTCGTGTTTCACACGCGTAGATCGATTGAATGACACCCCGAGCATAGGCGCTGCGAATAACCCCAAGGGCAGTACCAAATCCGCCGGTTGCCAGCGAACCGGTGTTGCAATGAGTCAGAACGTCCGTCTTTCCATGAATCAGTTCAGCACCAAGCGCGCCCATACGCTTGTTTGCCGTGATATCTTCGTCGTGTATTCGCTTTGCCTCGGCGAGCAATATCGGTTCGGGATCATTCTTCACCTCAACAAATTTCTCCTGCATGCGCTGGAGCGCCCAGTGCAGATTGACCGCAGTCGGTCGAGCAGCACGAAGACGTTCGATATCGACTTCTATCGCCGAGCGCCAGTCGTTCTTTGCCCGTCGGTAGGCGAGACGCGCAGCAAGCACCACGCCATAAGCGGCGGCAATGCCAATGGCGGGCGCACCGCGCACAGCCATCATCCTGATCGCATTGGCAAGGGCAGGGGCTTCCTCCAGGATGAGATACTCCTCACGCTGCGGCAGCACCCGCTGATCGAGCAACTTAACGGCTCCGTTCGACCAGTCAACGGCCCGGATTGCATCGTGTGCGAGGTCGTGGGTTACAGCGGTCACATGGGATCTCCCGCGCGACGCGAAGGTGGTATGGCATCACCTTTCACGTACAATGCGCGTTAGCTGCACAGCATAATGCATTTGCATAACAGAGGCCTAATCTTCTTCCGCGCAGGTTGAGCAGGTAACCAAAATGCAGATCGATACAGTCATACATGCCCGCTGGGTCATCCCCGTTGAGCCGGAGGGTGTCGTCTACGAAAATCATGCCATCGCGATTCACGATGGCAGAATATTGGAGATCCTTACAAGTAGCGCTGCCAATGCGAAATATACGGCCGATGCCATATATCGGCTCGATCGCCATGCGCTCATCCCAGGCCTAGTCAATTGCCATAGCCATGCCGCGATGAATCTGTTTCGCGGCTTAGCGGACGACCTGCCCTTGACGGACTGGCTCAAAAACTACATGTGGCCCGCGGAAGAACGTTGGGTCAGTCCAGAATTCGTGCGCGACGGCACCCGCCATGCAGTCGCTGAAATGATTCGCGGCGGGACTACGTGTTTCAATGACATGTATTTCTTCCCTGAAGAGACGGCCCAGGTAGCAGTGGAAGTGGGCATTCGAGCCACCGTTGGGCTCATCATCATCGATCTCCCTTCCGCCTGGGCGAAAACTGCGGATGAATACCTCGTAAAAGGGGAAGCCGTGCATGATGCGTATCGACACAATCCATTGATCAACACCGCCTTCGCGCCACACGCTCCTTACACAGTCTCTGATTCATCGCTTGCGCATATCGGCGTTCTGGCCGAGGAGCTGGATATCCCCATTCACATGCACGTCCTTGAGACGGCAGGTGAGGTAGACCAGAGCATGGCGCAGCATGGGGAGCCCCCGCTGAAGCGGTTGCAGCGGCTTGGGCTCTTATCCCCCAGGTTGCTGGCGGTCCATATGACGCAGATTGAAAAAGAAAAGATTGCAGAGATCGCAGCCTGTGGACTTAATGTCGTTCACGCGCCCGAATCCAACCTAAAACTGGCAAGCGGGTTTTGCCCTGTGCACGAACTAACTCAGGCGGGAGTCAACGTCGCCTTGGGTACTGACGGCGCGGCAAGCAACAACGATTTGGACATGTTTGGGGAAATGCGCAGTGCAGCGTTGCTTGCCAAGGCTGTCGCAGGCGATGCCCGCGCCATCTCAGCGAGTAAAGCGCTGCGCATGGCAACACTGAATGGTGCACGGGCATTGGCGATCGATTCCCAAATTGGTTCACTGTTACCTGAAAAACAGGCCGATATCGCGGCAATCGATCTGCTTAGTATTGAGACACAACCTATGTACAACCCCATCTCGCAGATTGTTTACGCAACAGGACGTAACCGCGTCACTGACGTGTGGGTCGCAGGGAAACAGCTTCTAAAGGATGGGGTGCTTACGAGCCTCAATGAACAGGCTGTGATCAAAAAAACGCGGGAATGGCAACAAAAAATCGCTGGCACGCGAGCCAAGCGATAACCTACAAATCTAGCCCTTGGAAATCGTAGCATTGTGGCTCCTTCCCAGCATGTCCCATTTATTGACCACGGCACAGAAGAGTTCCGCCGTACGTTCTGCGTCGTAGATCGCAGAATGCGCTTGACTGTTGTCCCACTCCAATCCAGCCGCCTTAACCGCGCGAGAAAGCACGGTCTGCCCAAAGGCAAGACCACCTAGCGTTGCCGTATCAAAAGAGCTGAACGGATGAAAAGGATTTCGCTTAATCCTGGCACGTTCGGTGGCCGCATTGATAAAACTCAGATCAAAGGAAGGATTGTGACCGACCAAAATGGCGCGTGCACAACCCCGTTGTTTCATGGCCTTTCGGACCGCACCAAACACGGTCTTTAATGCTTCCTTCTCCGAGACCGCATCACGAAATGGATGATAGGGATCGATGCCAGTAAATTCCAATGCGGCCTGGTCCAGGTTCGCTCCTTCAAAGGGTATGACATGACAGGCCGTAGTCTTGTCTGGCCGCCACCGCCCGTCGCTGTCAATGGTAAACGTCACCGCGGCAATCTCCAATAACGCATCTGTGTTGGAATTGAATCCCGCCGTCTCGACGTCCACTGCAACAGGCAAAAAGCCGCGAAAGCGCTGGGTGAGCAGATGTTTTGCCGTGCGCTCTGGCATCACCCGTCGGCCAATCTCCAGGCACATGCTTTCCCCGCACGAAACGGCACGATTACATCGTCACCCAGCGGGAGACTCCGGGGAACCGTCCATACATCCTTTCGAAGCGTTACTCGATCCGTATTCCGCGGCAATCCGTAGAAAGCCGACCCATATATACCGGCAAATCCCTCTAACCGATCGATAGCGCCAGCCTCTTCGAAGACCTCAGCATAAAGCTCCAGTGCGGCGTGCGCGGTGTAGATCCCGGCGCATCCGAACGCGTTCTCCTTGCTCGATCGGGCATGGGGAGCACTATCCGTGCCCAAGAAGAGTCTTGGATGACCACTCGTCGCCGCCTCAACGAGGGCCCGGCGATCGGTTTCCCGTTTAATCACAGGGTGACAGTAGTGATGCGGTTGCAAACCTCCCTCGAACAGTGCATTGCGGTTTAACAAAAGATGATGCGGCGTAATGGTGGCGGCGAGACGGTCTGTGCCCGATTTGACAAACGCTACGGCCTCTCGTGTTGAGATATGTTCGAACACGACACGCAGATCACGAAACCGCTCTAGCAGGGGTTCAAGGATACGATCGATAAACAACCGTTCCCGGTCAAAGATGTCAGCGTTGTCGCTCACCTCACCATGCACCGATAAGGGCAAGTCGTGCTCGACCATCGCTTCTAACACGGGGTACACCTTGCTGATGTCCGTTACCCCGGCATCCGAGTTTGTCGTCGCACGCCTCGGATAGTACTTGATCGCAAACACCTGGCCGCTCTGTTTAGCCTTCGCGATCTCTTCAACTGGTGTGTTATCGGTCAAATACAGCGTCATGAGTGGCGTGAATCGAATCGTATTGGGCAGCGCAGCCAGGATACGCTCCCGATATTTGAGGGCTTGCGCTGTCGTAACTACGGGAGGCGAAAGATTCGGCATCACGATGGCCCGCGCAAAGCGCCTGGCCGTATCACCTACGACAGCGGCCATGACCGCACCGTCTCGCAGGTGCACATGACAGTCATCAGGGCATGTTATAGTTAAATTGCGCATCGTTATTAAAAAGTGTCGACACTATCTGTGGGCGCATGCGATATGAAGCTATTGTCATCCGTATTGCGCTAGATGGCAAAGACCGTTCCGTCACTCGATGCCATGCGAGGGAGGCGACCAACGGATCGATAGACCGATCGCTTAGGCTCTTCAGGGGCAAGGTTTGTTATGCGCTCGTCGCCAGGGTTGCGATCTCACCCAAGCCAGGGAACGTAGTCAGCATGCCATTAATGATGAATTGCACGGCCATGGCCGCCAGCACAATCCCGAGCACACGGGCAATGACATTGGTCCCAGTCTCGCCAAGTACTTTCGTTAACTGCGGCGAGATCAGTAGCATGCCAAGCGTGATCAGCAACACCACGAGCACGACGAGTAAGCTGATAAGTGTCTGAGCTGAAAGTCCTTGATCGCCTACCAGCAGCAGCACCGTTGTCAGTGATCCGGGTCCTGCGATCATGGGGATGGCCAAGGGGAACACCGAGATATCCGGCCTATGTTCAGCCTCGGCTTTTTCGCTGGGCGTCGCAGTCCGCAGCCCTGACTCGCGCACAAACACCATATCGATTGCCAAGAGAAAAAGCAGGATACCCCCCGCGATACTAAAGGCAGGTGTAGTGATGTTCAGATATCGAAGCAAGCGATCGCCAACCAAAGCAAAGAAAAACAAGAGGCACCCAGCGACTGCAACGCCTTTATAGGCCATCCGCCTTTTGTAACTCTCCGAACTCCCAAAAGTCAGGGCCGAGAATATGGGCGCGAGACTGACAGGATCAATGACGACAAAAAACAGAATGAATGTATTGACGATGCGCTCCACCATAGATGTGCTGATCGCCTAATCCATGTTAGCACCGGCAACCAGTCGGTGCCTAAAAGCCATAGCCGTTACGGTTTGCTGGCATAGTCCACGTAGCTGGCGTTCGTCGGTATCTTTACATAACAAAGACGAAATGCCTATCCTTTCCCGCACCCATCTGCTGCGCCGAGAAGTTACGGAGGCGACGCTTCGGATCGAATGGCGCCAAAGCCGAATTTCGCACTCACGCGCCAACGACTCACGGTAAACTCCTACCTCACAGCTTCCGTTCAATCGAATGAGGTTCGAGCGCAACGCATGAGATATCGAACACTGGGGCGCACGCACATTAAGGTCACCGCAATCTGCCTCGGCACGATGACCTTTGGGGAGCAAAACGCGCAGCCTGACGCACACGCACAGCTAGACTACGCACTGGACTCGGGGGTTAATTTTATTGACACGGCGGAGCTCTATCCGGTACCGCCCAAGGCCGAGACTTACGGTAGGACGGAAGAGTGCCTCGGGACCTGGTTCCACCAGCGGAAAAACAGAGCGCAGTGCGTGTTGGCCACCAAGGTCTGCGGCAGGGCTTCCTCCATCCCCTACGTTCGAGGCGGGAAGGCAAGGCTCGACCGGAAGAATATTGAAATGGCGCTGAATGCGAGTTTAAAACGTTTGCAAACGGACTATATCGACCTTTATCAGCCCCATTGGCCGGATCGTGTGACCAATTTCTTCGGCCAACTCGGTTATCAGCATGTGCCCAAAGAAGATGCCGTGCCAATCGAGGAAACAATGGAGGCACTGGATGCCCTGGTAAGCGCCGGCAAGGTTCGGTGCATCGGGATCGCAAACGAGACCCCCTGGGGCGCAATGCAGTATCTACGCACTTGTGAAGAGAGGGGATTTACCCGCATCGTCAGCATCCAAAACCCGTATAACCTACTGAATCGCACCTTTGAGATCGGGCTCGCAGAAGTCGCACACCGAGAGGATGTCGGCCTGCTTGCCTATTCGCCGCTGGCATTTGGCGTATTGTCGGGAAAGTACACAAACGATGCGCGTCCGAAGAACGCACGGCTGACACTGTTCAGGCGCTTTGAACGCTATACTAACCCCCAAGGCCAGAAGGCGAGCGCGGCATACGTTGAACTCGCTCGCGAGCACGGCTTAGACCCTGCACAGATGGCCTTGGCCTTTGTTCATAGCCGATCCTTCCTCACTAGTACCCTTGTCGGCGCAACGTCTCTCGAGCAGCTTAAAGCGAATATTGCCAGTCTTGATCTGCCATTATCAGATGACGTACTAGAGGCGATCGAGGCAATCCATACCTCCCAACCCAATCCCTGTCCCTGAGAGTTGACCCGGTAAACTCCTCTGCAGGCTATCGTGCAGAGGGTACTGCCCTCACATAGACAGTCCAATCACTATGCAGCTGTGAGGCGCCGAGTACGAACGCTCTTAATCGCATGTGCCACGCGATAGAGAGCTCGTGTATGATCTAGGTTCAAGTTGGACACTTTGAGGACTCGTTATGGAGCTCTCAACACTGACCGCGATCTCACCTGTTGACGGGCGCTACGGAGAGAAAACCGCTGATCTGCGCGCGATCTTCAGTGAATACGGCCTCATCCGCTACCGCGTGTTCGTCGAAATACGCTGGTTGCAGAAGTTATCGTCACTTCCCGAGATTCCAGAGGTCCCAGTGCTCAATGCGCACGCCAACAGTTTCCTCAACGAGATCGCAGAGGATTTTGACCTTGAGGATGCCGATCGCGTGAAAAGTCTTGAGCGCACCACCAACCATGATGTTAAGGCCGTTGAGTATTTCCTCAAAGAGAAAATCAAAGGCGAGAAGCAGCTCGAATCAGTCGCTGAATTTTTCCACTTTGCGTGCACATCCGAGGACATTAATAACCTTGCTTACGCGCTGATGATACGTACGGCCCGGACGGAAATCCTGCTGCCGTTAATGGAACGGGTAATTAGTGCCATACGTGGCATGGCGCACCGCTATGCGGATCAGCCGATGCTAGGCCGGACCCACGGTCAACCTGCAACGCCAACCACTCTGGGCAAAGAAATGGCAAATTTCGTATACCGCCTGATCCGCCAGCATGAGCAACTTGCTGCAACGCCATTACTCGGCAAGATGAACGGCGCAGTTGGAAACTACAACGCACATCTTGTTGCCTATCCCGGCGTGAACTGGCCTGCCGTCGGCAAAGCGTTTGTTGAAGAATTGGGACTGGAGTGGAATGCGTGCACAGCGCAGATCGAGCCACATGACTACATGGCGGAGTTCTTTCAGTCCGCCACGCGCTTTAACACGATACTGATCGATTTTTGCCGGGACGTATGGGGTTATATCTCGTTGGGTTATTTTCGACAAAAGTTACAGGCAAACGAAATTGGCTCTTCCACAATGCCGCATAAGATTAACCCCATCGACTTTGAAAACGCCGAGGGTAACTTGGGATTAGCGAATGCAATTCTGGAATACCTCGCGCAGAAATTGCCGATTTCCCGCTGGCAGCGGGACCTCACGGACTCGACGACGCTGCGCAACATCGGAGTAGGCCTTGCCCACGTACTCATTGCCTATCAATCGTGCTTGAGGGGCATTGACAGACTGGAGGCAGCACCAACGGTAATGGAGGAGGCGCTGGAGGGCGCTTGGGAGATCCTGGCGGAGCCCGTGCAGACGGTTATGCGACGTCATGGTATCGCCGAGTCGTACGAACAGCTAAAGAAACTCACACACGGGCGCACAATTGATCGCAAAGCCTTGCACGCTTTCATAGAATCACTCGATCTCCCAGATGCAGCAAAGAAGCAGTTGCTCGCCATGACCCCAACAAGCTACCTGGGTAATGCAGAGGAGCAGGCGAAGTCTGTGTGATTCTCAGCTTGGTAACTTAGTTGCTGTTGCGTGTTCGCGCCCTAAGGGGCCCATAACACTCAATCAGAGTCATTCCCATCGCGTTGCGATTGAGCGGCCTATCTGCCAACACGGCTGCCGAGCCCGTTGGCGTCTCCCCCCATGGTGTGTTGGCCAGCACCCTTCACCCGAGTTCCCAAGCACCCCCTTCGTTCACAGACGCAGGAATGACTCGGTACTTTGATGCGACGGCATAGCTAGCTTATTATTATTGTTTTACATTTGAATAGAGCTATTTACGGCGCGGGCGGGCTGCCACCTGAAGTGACTGTAGCAGGACAACCATGAACGACTTTGAAGACTACAAACTCGGTGATACCGACGACACCATTCAAATCGTCACCAGCGAGGAAAATCGTGAGGCGGCTACAACGCTTGTGCAGCAGGCCCAATACACCCTCGAGATCACGAGTCGATTCCTCGACCCGGCGATCTACGACAATGATGAATTCACAGAGGCGGTGCAGGCGCTGGCACTACGCAGCAAACGTTCGCGCATTCGGATCCTCGTGCAGGAGCCAGAAACCGTTGTCAAGCAGGGACACCGGTTGTTGGAACTTGCGATGAATCTGAGCAGCTTCATTGATATACGCAAGCCCAACGCGCAGTTTGCGGGCTACAACGAAGCCATTTTGATAGCGGATGCCACCGGGTACATTCATCGGCAACTCGCCGACAGATTCGAGGCAACGCTAAGCTATAATAACAGGCCAGTGGCGAATGAGCTCTTGCGCCAATTTGATGAAATGTGGGAGACAGCAATACTCGATCCAAACTTACGCAGGCTATATATTTGAAATACAGCACCACCCCGCCCGCCATTGCGCTTGCCCTACTTATCCCATTAGTGGCGAGTGCCGGCGAGTTCGTACTTGAAGTTATCCCCCTGCATCATCGGATGACCGATGAAGTGGTGGAGATCCTTAGACCCCTCGTCGTACCCGGGGGCAGCATCACGGGCATGAACAACCAAATCATCGTCCGCACGACAGCCACTAACCTCACACAGATCAAGGAAGTATTACAGAGCATCGATCGTCCGCCGCGACGACTGCTGATTACGGTTAAACAGGATATTGGCGGGGATCTAACAGGGTCTGAGAGCAGCCTATCGGGAAGAGTCCGCTCCGGCGATGTTACCATCTCGACTGGCGATGCAGGCCAATCCAAAGAAGGGCTCGTCATCTCTGGGAAGGATGGCGAAGGAAATGTGATACGCTATCGCACACTCAGCACCGATTCCCGTGCTGACGAGCGCAACACCCAGCGCGTGCAGACCGTGGAAGGCCAACCCGCCTTAATCCAGATAGGCACATCAGTGCCAGTCGCTGAGCATTCCACCGTGACGACCGGGAGCGGCGTGGTAGTACAGGATACGGTAAGCTATCGCGACGTCACATCCGGCTTCCATGTGCTGCCGCGCCTAAACGGCGAAAACGTCACACTCGTCATTACGCCGCAGTTGTCCAGGTTCAAGTCAAAGGCCCATGGGGTCATTGAGACGCAGGCGATCGAAACTACGGTATCCGGGCGATTAGGCGAATGGATCGCCCTCGGCGGGATCGCTCAGCAGATCGATGATCAGGGCCGCCGCAACCTGACCACGGATGAGCTGCAGGGCAGGGAATCGCGCAGCGTGTGGGTGCTAGTTGAGGAACTCCCCTGAGCCAAGGTGTAAGGGCGCTTTTTTTGGTGAACTGGCTTCGTCCCCATCCAGCGTCCACTCCGGCGCCGCCATGACTCGAATTCACATCATGACACTGACCGGGTTCAACTTGCGGTCTCATTCCATTTTGCCTCTAACGAATCACAAGATGATATGATGCGCCTGCTTCGCGGCTGCCCCGCCCTATCAAGCTTTCGCATCGAGAAAGTATTGTCCTCGGCTCAAGCGATCGAAAGCACGATCGTCAGTATTCAAGCCGAATTCGTCCATATCGCGGATCTCGACACCACGCTGGACAATGAACAAAAGGAGCGACTGCAGGCCTTGCTCCGCTACGGGCCAAAGCCGTATTTCAATGAACCCGAAGGTCAGTTGCTTCTGGTGATCCCGCGCCTGGGTACGATATCCCCGTGGGCGAGTAAGGCCACGGAGATCGCCCATAATTGCGGCCTTAATGAGGTGCGGCGGCTGGAAAGGGGCACGGCTTGGTACGTGAAGGCATCGACGGGCAAGCTCAAGGGTAGCATCCTCTCTCGACTTAAACCCTTGCTCCACGATCGCATGACGGAAGTCGTGTTGTCTGATTTCGAAGAGGCTAAGACCCTATTCTTGCAAGCAACACCCAAGCCCTACACCACGATCGACGTCAGCAACGGCGGCAGAGAAGCGCTCGTGAGAGCGAACCGCGCTATGGGTCTCGCCCTCTCTGAAGATGAGATCGACTATCTGCTCGCACATTTCCAGAATTCAGGACGCAATCCGACTGACGTCGAAGTGATGATGTTCGCCCAAGCGAACTCTGAACACTGCCGACACAAGATATTCAACGCCCATTGGACGCTGGATGGCGTTCCCGAAGCACAGTCCCTTTTCACCATGATTAAGCACACGGCAGAGCAACATCCCGGGCGCATTCTCTCCGCCTACACCGATAACGCGGCCGTCATGCGAGGCTGCCACGGGGCGCGCTTTTTCCCCGCTGCCGAAGATGGCCGTTACCGGCATCAAAGCGAAGACATCCACATCCTCATGAAGGTAGAGACCCATAATCATCCAACGGCGATCTCACCCCATCCGGGTGCAGCCACGGGTGCCGGCGGCGAGATCCGGGACGAGGCGGCAACGGGCCGTGGCGCAAAACCGAAGGCCGGTCTCACCGGATTCTCCGTGTCCCACCTACACATCCCCGGGTTCGCGCAGCCTTGGGAGATCGGTCACGGCAAACCCGAACGCATCGCCTCAGCGCTCGAGATCATGTTGGAGGGTCCGATCGGTGCCGCCGGGTTCAACAATGAATTCGGCCGCCCGGCACTGTGCGGCTATTTCCGTACCTATGAGGAACCCACAGCCAATACCCACCTAAGGTCGACCTCGATCTATGGGTATCACAAACCCATTATGCTCTCGGGCGGCATAGGGTCCGCGCGTGGCATGCATGTGAGCAAGGGACAGATCCCCCCGGGCGCGCTCATCATCGCACTCGGGGGGCCGGCCATGTTGATTGGGCTAGGCGGTGGCGCCGCATCCTCCATGGCCTCGGGCGAGAGCGACGCGACGCTCGACTTCGCATCGGTCCAGCGCGACAACGCCGAGATGCAGCGCCGATGCCAGGAGGTCATTGACCGATGTTGGGGGCTCGGTGAGGACAACCCCCTCATTGCCATTCATGATGTAGGCGCAGGCGGCTTGTCGAATGCGCTGCCAGAATTGGTTGCCTCCAGTGGCAGGGGGGCACACATTGAACTGCGTGCGATCCCAAGTGCCGACCCCGGTATGTCTCCCCTCGAGATCTGGTGTAACGAGGCGCAAGAGCGCTACGTCGTGGCGATTTTGCCCAACCGCCTGCGGAGCTTTGCCGCATTCTGCGAGCGGGAGCGGTGCCCCTACGCCATTATTGGCGAGGCCACCGACGATCTTGACCTCGTGGTCTCGGATCAGCGCTTTGATAACCGGCCAATCGACATGCCGATCCCCGTCGTGCTGGGCAACGCCCCGCGCACGGCCTGTCAGGCAACGCGCAGGGGGCGGCGGTTTCCCCCTTTCGATGGGAATGCTATTCCGGTCCAGGAGGCGCTGGGCCGGGTGCTCCGCCTGCCCACTGTCGGGGACAAGCACTTCCTCATCACGATTGGCGATCGCAGCGTCTCGGGTCTGGTCGTGAGGGACCAGATGGTCGGGCCATGGCAGGTACCGGTCGCCGACTGCGCGGTCACAGCCAGTTCCTACCAGGGGTTCACCGGCGAGGCCATGGCCATCGGTGAACGCACTCCGATCGCCGTGTTGGATCCACCCGCCTCAGGCCGCATGGCGGTGGGCGAGGCGATCACCAATATTGCCGCGGCCCGCATCTTGAAGCTCGGCGATGTGACCCTGTCGGCAAACTGGATGGCAGCGGCAGGGGAGCCCGGTGAAGGAGCGGCTCTGTTTGATACCGTCCGGGCCATCGCCATGGAACTCTGCCCGGCGCTTGGCATCGCCATCCCGGTCGGCAAAGACTCGCTGTCAATGAAGACCGTGTGGCAGGAGGAGAGTGGCACGGAAAGGTGCATCATCGCGCCCCTCTCGGTCATCATTTCCGCCTTCGCCCCGGTGGCCGACGTACGACGCTCTCTGACGCCGGAACTCCGCACCGATCTCGGGAAGACTGATCTGCTGCTCCTTGATCTTGGCTGCGGCAGGAACCGCCTCGGCGGCTCTGCCTTGGCCCAGGTCTACAAGCAAGTCGGGAGTGATCCCCCCGATATCGAGGATCCCGCGCTGCTTCAGGACTTCTTCCGCTCGGTGCAGCTCTTGAACGAGATGGGCCTCCTGCTCGCCTACCATGACCGCTCCGACGGCGGGCTCATCGTCACGCTCGCAGAGATGGCCTTCGCGGGGCACACGGGGGTGACGGTATCGCTGGATGCCCTCGGGGAGGATCCCTTTGCGGCGCTCTTTAGTGAAGAGTTGGGCGCTGTTATTCAGGTCCGGCAGGAAGACACGGATGCGGTGCGGCATACCCTTGCCACAGGCTCCCCACTAAAGAACCATGTTCACGTGATTGGCTCCCTTAACCAGAAAAGAAAAATCAGTGCCACCCATCATGGCCGTGAGGTCCTCACGGAGGAGGTCTCGGGACTACAGCGCGTATGGTCCGAGACCAGCTATCGGATGCAGTCATTGCGAGACAACCCCGTGTGCGCCAAGGAGGAACATGACGGCCTCCTGGATGCCGAGGACCCTGGGCTATCCGTCCAGCCGTCCTACGATCCGCTCGAGCGTGTCAGCGCGCCCTTCATCGCCATGGGGGCTCGTCCTCGGATCGCCATTCTGCGCGAACAAGGGGTGAACGGGCAGGTGGAGATGGCCGCCGCATTCGATTGGTCGGGATTTGACTGTGTTGACCTGCACATGAGCGAGCTCATCGCAGGACAGGTGCGCCTTAATGGGTTCCAGGGCCTCGTCACCTGCGGCGGTTTCTCCTACGGCGATGTCCTTGGCGCCGGCGGCGGCTGGGCCAAGTGCGTCCGAATGAACGAGCGGGCGCGGGATGCATTCGCTGCCTTTTTCGCGAGCCCCGACCGCTTTGCCCTCGGGGTCTGTAACGGCTGTCAGATGCTCTCCCAGTTAAGCGACCTGATCCCGGGCGCCGAACACTGGCCGACCTTCATGCGAAACACTTCCGAGCAGTTCGAGTCACGGCTCGTCATGGTCGAGGTTTCGCCCTCCCCCTCGATCCTGTTGCACGGCATGGCTGGCTCGAAGCTACCCATGGTCGTGGCCCATGGGGAAGGGCGCGCCGAATTCGAGGACGCCGAAGGAGCGGAGCGGGTACTGCGTAAGGGGATCGTGACACTGCGCTTCGTGGACAATCGCGGCCAGCCAACCGAGATCTACCCAGGAAATCCCAACGGATCGCCGCGGGGCATCACGGGGCTTACCACCCCCGATGGCCGGATCAACATTATGATGCCGCACCCGGAGCGCGGCTTTTTGCGCAAACAGTTTTCTTGGTTGTCGCCCGACTGGCGCATCGAGGAGGGCCCGTGGATGCGGCTCTTCGAAAACGCAAGGCAATGGGTGGAATAAGGGCCGAAGCAAACGGTTCGGCATCCACGTACCGCGCTGCTCGATACGTGGATGCCTTAAGGGCAGAGTCAACTAAAGACTTCTAACCTTGACGCCACGGCAGGTGAACGCTGGCATCACGGGACCGGTGGTGGCGTTGTCGATGGCGGTGGCGGTGGCGCTGTCGGCGACAGGTCTAGGATCGACTGATTACCGAGTGCATCGCGCTGGTCCCCGGCGACGAAGGTGAATTCGGGCTGCTGGTACTGGAGGCCCGTTTCCAAGGCCTCTTTGATCTTGGGGGTAAGCCCTGCCAATGGCCCGACCTCAGGCGGAATCGGCCGGCCGAGAAATACCGACCAGGCCGCCACAGTCTGGGCATCCGGTGCCTCACCCGCGATGAGTTCTGGCGGGATAACCTCAGGCCAGAATGCCGGTTGCGGCAGCTTGGTGATGTAGACCGGTGCGGTATTGGCATCCTTCACATAGACCGCGAAGCGCGCCGGCACATCGAGACTGTCTATGGTATTGGCAACATAGATGGTGCCTTCCCCCGTCTGTACATACAGCCCGTCGGCGATGGGTGTGCCGTTGGCGCTCACACAGTCGCCCTGGCACAACAACGCGAAAAAGCCAGTGCCGCGAATACCGATTGTCGCCACTACGGATTGGACTTTGTAGGTCTCCCTGTTGATGCCGCCAATCAGCCCGGTGACTGCCCGGATGCCGCCTTTTAACAAGCTGAAAAACCCGCGTTCCATCCCATCGACGACCCCCTCATAGCGGTACTCATCAATGCGCAACGTCGAGTTCGACTGCAACGAGATAAACCCCCCATCAGCAAATTGCATCTGAACACGGCCTTCCTTTGTCACCACTGTCTCACCCGCGAACACGGGATCACCCTTGCCTACCCCACGTGCAACCTGGCGCGCATCCTGCACCTGCACCTCCCCAATGGCAAAGACGATCTTGCCGGGGGCAGCGGCGTACACAACAGTAGGCGCGAATGCAGTCAGAAACGTCAGTAGCGCAAACGATGGCAGCAATCGGTGTAGGGTCTTCATGTGGCGTTCTCCCAGGGCCAATCCAGGGCCAATGTTCTTGTCCTCATGTGCTTGAAGCTGGAAGCGGTCGTCGTCGCTGATGAGCTCTGGCGTCATCCTGCGATTGGGCGGGCCGCGATTTAACCTCCTTAGTTTTAAGAGCATCATGCTCTTCTTGGCGAGCATGCCACAGCAGGCTCGTCACAGTAACCATGGTCTAGCACCTCAGCAAATTCAAGGCCCCCCTAGGCAGGCATTTTGGAAATGTGAACTGCGTCACAATCCCCCCGGGGCGGTCATGGGCGCACTCCAACGACAGCCTATCCGATGGCTGGACGGTTGCCAGCCTACGCGCGCTCAGCCCATCAAAAGAAATCATTGCGCAGAAATACCATCGCCTGCCACCGGTTGTAGTCGTTGATCACAAGGGTCGAGTCGTTGTTGGTGTAGCCAATTTCGGGCCGAATACTCCAATTTTTACCGATTGCATAGCGAAGCCCTGCGCCGACTTCAACGTAGTTATCTATTCTGCGCTCGCCAAACAGGGGATCGACCCCCCCGTAACGGCTGTACTGGTAGGTCACCGCGCCAAAGGCCGTGGCGCGGTTGTTGATGCTGTACTGCCCGCCGAGGCGTGCACCGACAAAGTCCCAGCCGAGGTCGTCGCGGTTTTTAATGTTGTCTTCCGTGCCCCCAAATACGCTCAGCAGCGCAACGGGTGTACCGGCCGCGTCGAAGGCGTGGGCCCATGCCAGACCGCCCGCGTATTGGTTGGCATTACGGATGCGCTGGCCGGGGAAGCGCAGCGCCGCCGCCTGGCCGAACAACGTGATCTGGTTCTGCGCATTGACGTTGCGCTGCCACTGCCCGTTGACCCCCGCCAGATTGCGGTTGCTATCTCCATCGAGGAGAAACGCCTGTCCGAGGGCAGCGAACCGGTATTCATTGGCCCCATGCAAGACATGCAAGCCGAGGAGGCCGTTAGCGGTGGTCTGATCAAACTCCGTTGCATCAAAGGCGAACCGCCATTTGGCGTTGCCACCCCCATAGAGGTTCAGATTGGAGCGCAGGGGGTAGGCGAAACGAAATCCGCCTTCGACATTGCCGATGCCGCTGTCTTGCTCTTGACCAAAGGGGAAAAGCGGGGTCACTATCCCCGTTGCGGGGATGAACACTTGGGAGGTGTCAGCCGCACTATTGACGTTGGAATCATAACCCCCGCCGAACTCCAGATAGACATTCAACCGCGCGCGGGACGGGTCATAGGGGTAGTCCATGGCCGCAAGGTAGCGGTCGATGGTCTCCTTCACCTGCGGGGGAACATCTTCTTGCTTGACTCTTTCGAATTCCTGGCGCGCTGCACCACTCTCCCCCATCAGGTAATACGCTCGGGCGAGCTCTGCCCGCGCCTGAAGATGGTCGGGTTGAACCAAGAGTACCCGCTCGAAGGCGAACACCGCCTGGGTTGGTTCGCCCACTTCCAAGGCAGCAAGACCAAATACATAGTCGTATTCCGGTTCGCCAGCACGGCGCTCAAGCTCTGGTCGGAGCAGCGCATAAGCCTCCGCCCCTTTGCCCTCGGCAAGGAGTCGTTGCGCCTCTTGCAGGATCTCCTCTGCACAGACGGCAAAGGGCAGGATAGAAAACCATGCCGCGAGTAGCATACTCAGAATCGACCGGGTGATTACCATTCGGCCTCCCCCTCCCTAAGCCGCCTCGCGCCCCTCTGCGCGTTTTATGAGGACATGCGCTAGTTTAATTAGTTAGATTGTACATTTAACTCTACGCATGAAGTATACTGGAGCCTGGGCGATTGCCAAAATTTTCGCTCCAGCGAGCGCGACAGGCCAACCCCAAGGAACCCCACAATGACAGGCACGAGGCGATCCCGGGATGGGAGTGACCGACGCGATAGCGCCCAAGGGGCGCTTTGTGCGCTAGCACCGGGCATACACAAGCCTCCCGCCGCATCAAATGCCGAGTAAGATCATGGCCAAGCAGTCAAGAATCCCGAACGATGAGATCCTGCTCTTTCACCGTTTTGTCGGGGCGGTGAAGCGCCTAACCCAGGATCGCATCACCGGCGACAAGCCCAAGCCACCGCCCGTTCCGACTCAGAGACAACTGGATGATCGGCAGGTGAGACGGGCGTTGTTAGCGGGCGATTTTGATCCGAGTGAGCTAGAGACAGGGGAAGAATTACTCTATGCACGGCCTGGGGTCCAACACAATCTGTTTCGCAAGTTGCGGCGCGGCCAGTTTAGCATCGAGGCGGAACTTGACCTCCACGGCATGAGCGTCGACGCGGCCTTCAGCATGCTCTGTGAGTTTCTCTCCCAATGCCAGGCGAGGAACCGACGGTGCGTACGGATCGTCCATGGTAAGGGGCATCGTTCACGCAACAAGCAGCCGATACTGAAGAACAAAATTAATACGTGGCTGCGACAACGAAATGAGGTGTTAGCATTCTGTTCGACACGCTCGGTCGACGGTGGGACCGGGGCAGTCTATGTACTCTTGAAGCGGCGCTAAGCCGTCAGGCAACCATCACAACGAGCCAGAGCTCAACAAGGCAATCGCATGGGAAGCGATGCCCTCCCCGCGCCCTGTAAAGCCCATGCCTTCGGTCGTGCTTGCCTTGATATTGACCGATTCAACATCGATCGCCATGTCCGCGGCCAAATTTTCGCGCATGCGGGCAAAGTACGGCGACAACTTCGGTCTATCCGCGACAATGATGATATCCGCATTGGCTACGGCCAAGTCGTTTTCGTTGAGTAACTGAACAACTTTGCGCAAAAGAATGCGGCTGTCGATATCCTTGAACTCGGCTTCGGAATCTGGGAAATATCTGCCAATATCGCCCAAACCCGCTGCCCCCAGGAGCGCATCACACAAGGCATGGATCACCACGTCACCGTCCGAGTGCGCCGTTAGACCCTTGCCGTAAGGAATGCTTACACCGCCGAGGACGAGCGCCCTCCCTTCCGCGAGGCGATGGGCGTCGTAGCCGTGACCTATCCGCATCCTTCTTGCGCCTGTTGACGTAGATAAAGTTCCGCCAGCGCCAAGTCTGCACGACTGGTGATCTTAATATTGTCTGGGTGTCCTTCAACCAATCGCGGCGCTGCGCCCGCAAATTCCATCGCCTGTGCCTCATCGGTCACGAGCCTGCCCTCAGCTAGCGCGGCCTCGATGGCGCGGCGAAGGGGTTCCAGGCGAAACATTTGTGGTGTCAACGCGTGCCACAGGCCTTCGCGTTCCACCGTCTCGCAAACAGTGTTATCGGACTGACTTCGTTTCATGGTATCGCGCACGGGCAACGCGAGTAGTCCACCGACTGGATCGTCTGCCAAGACACTCAACAGCCGATCGATGTCTTCTTTGCGAACGCAAGGCCGAGCTGCATCATGCACCAATACCCAATCCTGGGCGCGGCCAATTTGCTCGGCTCGTTTAAGTCCGTTGAGGACCGAATGACAGCGCTTGGCCCCGCCCGTGACAAAAAGCACTTCGTTCGCATAACTCAACTTAAGCTCTCGCCAATACCTGTCGTGCTCAGCGATCGCCACGACGACCCCCTTGATGCGCGGATGAGTACAGAAACGGTCAAGCGTATGTTCAATAAGCGGCTTGCCACACAGCGGATAGTATTGCTTGGGCAAATCACTACCCATGCGTTCGCCGCTCCCGGCAGCCGGGATCACTGCCCAATATTGCTCGTCTGCCATTCAACCGCTAGTCCTGAGCCGTTGTGTCTTTCCTTGTCGTCTCTGGGGTATTAATGATCAGATAAAACGTTTCACCGCTCGTGATCATGCCCATCTCACTGCGGGCCCGTTCTTCGATGGCTTCAAGTCCCTGTTTGAGGTCCCGCACTTCCGCCTCCAGGGACTCGTTTCTTTCCCTAAGCTGTTCATTTGCAAGGATCTGGGCTCCCCGAGCCTGATCCAAGCGGCGCACCTCCGTGACACTGCCATGGCCGAACCACAGCTGGTACTGCAGTAGAACAAGGAACAAAACCAAAATAGCGGTGAGTATTCTCATAAGCTAGGCACAAGAAGCACAGGAATGACTGCACCCCAGTTCACCCTAATGGTGTCATCGTGATCCCACATAGCGACAGCTTCAAGCACGCGATGCAGAAAAATTGGAGAAAGCAGCTCGGCCAGGATAGGAGGCCCGATCACCAAGCTGCTCTTCGATCAACATAAGGCGATTATACTTGGCCACCCGATCTGAGCGTGATAATGAACCCGTTTTGATCTGTTCGGTAGACGTCGCCACGGCCAGATCTGCAATCGTCGTGTCCTCAGTCTCCCCTGATCGGTGCGATATGACGGCTGTGTAACCGGCGGCCTTCGCCATTCGAATCGCCGCGAGCGTCTCGCTGATGGTCCCAATTTGGTTTACCTTGATAAGAATCGAATTGGCGATCCCCTTCTTTATGCCTTTCTCCAATATCCTGGTATTCGTGGCAAACAGATCATCACCAACCAATTGTACGCGCTTGCCTAATCGTCGGGTGAGTGCGTGCCAGCCGGCCCAATCGTTCTCGGCCATGCCGTCCTCAATCGTGACAATTGGATATCGGTCGACCCACGCTACAAGAAGGTCAACAAACTCTTGAGCCGAGAGCGCACGTTTCTCTGAGGAAAGTACGTAGCATCCGTCCTTGAAGAATTCCGAACTGGCTGCATCAAGTCCCAACAGAATGTCTTTGCCCGCTTGATAGCCCGCCCGTACAATCGCATCCAGGATGACCTCGATGGCTGCTTCGTTCGAAGGGAGATCCGGCGCAAATCCGCCCTCATCCCCGATGGTCGTGTTGAGCCCTCTTTTATGCAACACACACTTCAGGGCATGGAAGATCTCTGCCCCATAGCGCACCGCTTCCCGAAGGCTCGTGGCCCCCACCGGCAAGATCATGAACTCCTGCAGATCGACGTTATTGCCGGCGTGAGCACCACCGTTGATGATGTTCATCATGGGCACCGGCATCTGAAATGTGCCATTGGCGCCTAGATACTCATACAATGAAAGGCCGGCTTCATTGGCGGCGGCCCAAGCCGCCGCCATGGAGACAGCAAGAATGGCATTCGCACCGAGCCGCCCTTTGTTGGGCGTGCCATCCAGCGCAATCATGACTTCGTCAATACCCGCCTGGTCCGAGACGTCCTTGCCGATGAGCACGGGGGAGATTTCGCCCGTGATATTAGCGATGGCCTTCTGTACACCCTTGCCACCGTAACGCTTTGGGTCGCCGTCACGAAGCTCAACGGCTTCCCGCGTACCGGTGGAGGCCCCGGAAGGCACCTTGGCGATGCCCACCGTACCGTTTTGTGTGACAAGCTCAGCTTCGACAGTTGGATTGCCACGCGAATCCAGAATCTCGCGGGCCCGGATCGCTGCGATCGCCGACATCTTACCCTGCCCTGTGATCAGCCCTTAACATGAGGAGATTTCTTCATGTCACAATCCACGGACGCCAGAACTTCACCCTCCCCCTGTCAGGTCAGTCACAACCGAACATGACAGCCGGTGAACCATGATCTTTATCAATGATCCTGTACGAATTGGCCCCCCTCGATGCAGGATGAGCTCCCCTGTGAGCCCCGCGTTGGCAGCCCGTACAACACTCACACACCGCGAGCCTTTACCTGTTCATCCAAAAGTTGGAGGGTTTCAAGTAAACTACGCATCTTGCCGAGTGGCCACGCGTTTAGCCCATCACTTAATGCCTGGGAAGGATCGGGATGGGTTTCCATGAAGAGACCAGCTACACCGACTGCCACCGCGGCACGCGCAAGCGCAGGCACCATTTCGCGCTGTCCACCCGATGAGGAGCCCTGCCCGCCAGGTATCTGCACCGAGTGCGTCGCATCGAAGACCACCGGACAACCCGTTTCTCGCATCACCACGAGGGAGCGCATATCGGAGACCAGGTAATTGTAACCAAAGCACGCACCCCGTTCACAAACGAGGATCTGTTTATTCCCAGTCGCCGTGGCCTTATCCACAACGTTCTTCATATCCCACGGCGCGAGGAACTGCCCTTTCTTAATATTAACCGGGAGTCCTTGTTGGGCCACATTTTGAATGAAATTAGTCTGTCGGCAGAGAAATGCCGGCGTCTGAAGCATATCAACAACGTCGCTCACCTCATCAAGCGGCGAATCCTCATGCACGTCGGTCAGGACCGGTACACCGATTTCACGCTTCACCTTTGCGAGTATCCTTAAGCCCTCTTCGATTCCGAGTCCCCGATAACTGTTAAGGGATGTTCGATTGGCCTTGTCGTAGGACGACTTGTAGATAAAGGGGATGCCGAGTTCGTCGGTGAGGGCTTTGAGCTGTCCCGCACTGTCCAGGGCGAGTTGCTCACCTTCGACCACACAAGGTCCGGCAATGAGAAAGAACGGGGCATTCAGACCCACCTCAAAATCAAATAGCCGCATTCTTTATCTCAGGGCTATTTGCTTGACGGTAGGCGAGCGCAGCTCGGACAAAACCTGAGAACAGCGGATGGCCATCCCGTGGCCTGGAGGTGAATTCGGGATGAAACTGAGACGCCACGAACCAAGGGTGGGCTGGATTTTCGATAATCTCTACCAGTTTGCCATCCATTGACGTCCCGGCGATCATGAGCCCCGCATCCTGCAGGACGTCACAATAGGAACCGTTAAACTCATACCGATGCCGATGGCGCTCCACAATCACCGCCTTCCCATACATCTGGCGAACGCGCGTACCGGGCACTAAGCGACATTGCTGCCCTCCGAGACGCATGGTACCCCCCATAGCCGAATTTTGATCACGCCGTTCAACTGTCCCGTCGGCGGAGGTCCACTCATTAATCAATGCAATAACAGGATGAGGCGTTTGTGGATTGAACTCAGTGCTGTTGGCACCTGTGAGCCCACCCTTGTTGCGGGCAAATTCGATCACGGCGACCTGCATACCCAGACAGAGTCCAAGATAAGGAATACCCTGCTCGCGGGCGAACTTCACCGCTCGTATCTTGCCTTCGATTCCGCGCACGCCAAAACCGCCTGGCACCAGAATCGCATCCACGCCACCAAGACACGCCGTACCCGATACTTCGATGTCTTCCGAATCCACATATCGGATGTTTACCCGAGCGCGCGTCTGGATCCCGGCGTGGATCAAGGCCTCCGAGAGAGACTTGTACGAATCCGTCAGATTGACATACTTCCCGACCATTGCGATGGCGACTTCCGCCTCGGGATTTTCCATGGCATCCACGACCGCGTCCCATTCGCGGAGATCAGCGGGCTGTCCGTCAAGGCGGAGCCTATCCACCACAATCGCATCGAGTCCCTGTTCATGTAAGAGCTTCGGGATCTTATAGATATTGTCTACATCGACCGCTGATATCACTGCCTTCTCATCCACATTCGTAAACAGGGCGATCTTCTTGCGTTCAGACTCGGGTAGCGGTCGGTCTGTCCGGCATAGCAAGATATCCGGCTGTATACCAATGGATCGGAGCTCCTTCACCGAATGCTGCGTTGGCTTTGTCTTCATCTCTCCGACCGTGGGGATGAACGGCACCAGGGTCAAATGAATGAAAACGGTGCGCTCAGTTCCTAATTCAATACGCAACTGCCGTATAGCCTCTAAAAATGGAAGGGATTCAATGTCACCTACGGTGCCCCCGATCTCGACCATGGCCACTTCGGCATCGCCTGCACCATTCGTGATGCAAGCTTTAATCTCATCCGTAATGTGTGGGATCACCTGGACCGTAGCGCCCAAATATTCGCCGCGCCGCTCCTTACGTATGACACTCTCGTAAATCCTCCCCGTCGTGTAGTTGTTGTTTTTCCCCATGGTAGTGCGCACGAAGCGCTCATAGTGTCCCAGATCAAGATCTGTTTCAGCCCCGTCTTCAGTAACATACACCTCACCGTGTTGAAAGGGACTCATAGTGCCGGGATCGACATTGATGTAGGGATCGAGCTTTAGGAGGGTCACCCTGAGGCCTCGCGCTTCAAGGATAGCGCCGAGCGATGCCGCCGCAATGCCCTTCCCTAAGGAGGACACCACACCGCCGGTAATAAAGACAAATCGAGTCTCGGACATCTACCTTACAAACAAACGGCCCCGTTGCAAGGCCCTTGCCGCCTCGTTCGCCCCACCGAGACAATCGACCTAGCAGCGACCCTTATAATGAGGGTGGCTAACCCCCTTCTTCGGGTGTCATCGATGCTAATGCGAGTTGACTGCAAAAAAACACCTGATACCAAGCATACGACCGTGGAGCCCCGCAAGAGGGGATAATCTGCTATAAGGACGGGAGTAGAAAGTACCAGAATGCCAAAGTTTTCTCAATCAGATCCGGATCCCAACCGGGACGCGGTAGCCCTCATCGAGGACATCCTGTAACGTAGGCTCACACAATAGACTCCATTGATTAACGACCAATCCAACCCCTACGGCGTTACTGACATCCAGGTGTATGCATTCGGATCACCCACATCGCGGAATCGGATTCGCCCTTGCAGCCGCACTCAGCTTCGCCGGCGTTGGTGCCACCGTCAAGATCGCCTCCGGGTCATTATCAAATGAAATGATCGTATTCCTGCGTAATCTGTTTGGCCTCTTAGCCCTTTTCCCCTGGCTGTATCACACGGGCATTAGCACCTTGGCGACGCGACGCTTCACTCACCATCTCGTCCGAACACTGTTTGGGCTTGCTGCCATGTATTGTTTCTTTTACGCCATTGCGCGTCTGCAGCTGGCCGAGGCCGTTTTATTCAATTTTAGTGCGCCATTATTCATCCCTATTATCGCGTTGGTCTGGCTCGGGGAGCGCGTGCCTCGGCAATTAGGAGCTGCAATCGTAGCGGGGTTCCTTGGCATCAGCCTGATTCTAAAGCCAGGGTTCGGATTATTCTCTGACGCGGCCGTCATTGGCTTAGCCTCAGGTATCTTCGCGGCCATCGCGATGGTGAGTATTCGCCGCTTATCGGACACTGAACCGACATCCCGGATCGTCTTTTACTTTGCCATGATCTGTACCGTTGTCTCAGCGATCCCGCTCATTTGGGGCTGGCAAACACCAGCGCTTGGGGCACTTGCCATCATGGCCGTCGGTGGTGCACTCGCAACAGTCGGCCAGCTGTTCCTGACCCACAGCTATGCCCTTGCGCCAGCCGCTCAGATCGGACCCTATACCTACGCCACGGTTATTTTTGCGGCGGCGATTGGCTGGGCGATTTGGGGAGAGGTCCCCGACCGATTTACAATCCTGGGTGCAATACTGGTGTGCATAGCGGGCATACTCGCGCTACGCCTTGGACAGAAGCGCGGGGAGGCGAAACCCATTACAGTTCATGAATAGGGCACGGCACCCAAGGGCCTCCGCAGCCGGATAGCTTCAAACCAGGGCGTAAATCAGGGTCCAAGCAGCGTGCCAATGGGCCATTGCAAACTCGATAACCCCCATCGTATCGAAAGACCAATTTTGGTAGGGATCCGTCAGCCAAGAAGTTAAAATGAATAAATGGCAGTAGGCAGCCTCCAAGTCCGGGCGTATCGAATCCTGCAATGACAATAACTGATCGATAGGTTTCGTCGATGGAGCGTGAAGCTATTGAGAGAAAAAAAGAAGGAGTTTTTCATCATGCCACTTGATCCAACTAAACACGCCGACTGGGAAATCGCGGCAACGGCTGAGCAGAATATGAAAACAGCTAAGCAGCTCGCTGATGAGCTGGGCATTGAGAATGATGAACTGCTGCCACACGGCCATCATATCGCGAAGGTTGATTACGCAAGGGTCTTGAACCGTCTTAGGGATAAGCCGGACGGTAAATTTATTGAAGTCACGGCGCTGACACCGACACCACTCGGGGAAGGCAAATCAACGACCACACTCGGCCTGTTACAGGGGATCGGTAAGCGAGGTAAAAAAGTAACTGCCTGCATACGACAGCCTTCCGGTGGTCCGACGTTTAATATCAAGGGTTCAGCCGCAGGGGGCGGTCTTTCTCAATGCATTCCTCTGACGGAATTCTCGCTTGGACTGACTGGCGATATTAATGCCGTCATGAACGCGCACAATCTTGCCATGGTCGCGCTTACCGCAAGAATTCAGCACGAATTCAATTATAACGATGAACAACTGGCACAGCGAAACCTAAAACGACTCAATATTAACCCAAAAAACGTTGAAATGGGCTGGGTAATCGATTTTTGCGCCCAAGCTCTTCGCAACATCATCATCGGAATCGGGGGCAAGATGGATGGCTTTTTGATGCCCTCGAAGTTTGCAATCGCTGTTTCCTCCGAGGTAATGGCCATACTTTCCATCTTCAGGGATCTCGCAGATTTCAGAAAACGGATAGGCAATATCGTGGTCGCATATGACAATCAGGACAATCCGGTGACAACTGAAGATCTCGAGGTCGCAGGCGCCATGACCGCCTGGATGAGGGATGCCATCAACCCCAACATGCTGCAATCGATCGAAGGACAACCCTGCTTTGTTCACGCAGGCCCGTTCGCCAATATCGCTGTGGGCCAATCATCGATAGTCGCTGATAAGATGGCATTGAAGCTCGCAGATTACCACGTCACCGAATCGGGGTTCGGCGCGGATATCGGATTTGAAAAATTCTGGAACGTAAAATGCCGCTACTCCGGTAACACCCCCAATGTTTCCGTCATTACCGTTACGATCCGCGCCTTAAAGCACCATGGTGTGAACGCCGGCGCCCCACCGGTAGTGCCTGGCAGGCCGATCCCCAAGGAATACTTCGAGGAAAATCTGGCATGGCTTGAAGACGGGATGGCAAACGTCCTACATCACATCAATACGGTAAAAAAGGCAGGAATCAATCCCGTTGTATGTATCAATGCCTTTCACACGGACACAGCAGAAGAGCTCAAACTTACCAAGAGAATGTGTGAAAAAGCCGGAGCCCGGGTCGCTGTTTCGCGCCACTGGCAATATGGCGGTGAGGGTGCTCTGGAATTGGCCGATGCGGTCATTGACGCATGCAAGGACAAGGTTAACTTCAAGTTTCTCTACGAACTGGATACGCCCCTGCGCAAGCGCATCGAGCGGATTGCCAAGGAAGTCTACGGCGCGGATGGCGTGAGTTATGCCGCCGAAGCAACGGGGAAAGCGGAAAAATTTGAGAAGGATCCGAAATTCAAGGACTTTGCCACGATGATGGTCAAGACCCATCTGTCCCTGTCGCACGATCCGAACATCAAAGGGGCACCCAAAGATTGGACGCTTCACATCCGCGATTTCCTCACCTATGCAGGAGCGAGGTTCATATGTCCCGTCGCCGGGAATATCAGTTTGATGCCTGGAACCGGTTCCGATCCGGCCTATCGCCGTATCGACATTGATGTAGAGACCGGCAAAGTGAAAGGCCTGTTTTAATCCTTACGCCTGAATCAGGCGGCCGGGGCCCTCTTTGTGCCCATCTCAAGCAAGCCACTGTGGCCTATTCCCGGTGCCCTCCTATGGCGATCAGTTCAACCCATCCGTCTCGCCTCTCATCCTAGCGCGGATCCGGGCAATTTGAAGATGCTCTGCGCGTGTCGGACGGGTTAACCTGTCCAACCCAAGCCTTCCGCGACACAATTAATAGAGAGCAGCAAAGGAACCAAATCAGACAGCCTCACTTTTTTCGCGCTGCGAAAGCGCTTGATGAGTTTTACTTGTTCATGGCCGACCTGATTGAGGGTCGGAAGCCTGCGCCCCAACCGGCGTTGAAAACGCGGAAATCGCTCACAGAGTTCCCGTCCGCCGATCACCCGCAGCACCATCTGGACGGTTCGCTGATATTCATTCTCGATCATTGAAAAGATCTCGTCCCTTACCCTGCGCTCCGGAACTAACTCAGCATAGTCACGGGCGATGGCCAGGTTAACCTGTGGTAGCGTTTTCTCGACCTCGTCAATGATAAGGCGAAACAACCGTGACTCATTGAACATGCGCTTGAGTAGCCGCTCGCCCGCCTCACCGCGCACGCTCAAGAACCGCTCAAGCCCTGTCCCTACTCCGTACCACCCCGGCACCATGTGTCGATTTTGAGTCCAGGCAAACACCCAGGGAATGGCTCTCAGGTCGTTCAGCGTCTTGGCCCCAAAGCGCCGGGCAGGCCGCGATCCAATGTTCAGTAGCACCAGCTCATCCACGGGACTCGCGGCCTGATAGTACGTCACCAGCCCAGGATGCTCCGCAAGTTGCCGATAGGCTGCAAAGGCAGCGCCGGACAAGGCCTCCATCGTCTCATCAAACTCCGGATTCGGCCCAAGCTCAGGTTCTTTTCCCGATTTCAGCGTATGCTCGAAGACGCTCGCTGCAAGCAGTTCCATATGGTATTGGGCGGTTCCGCGATTTGCGTACTTGTAGGTCACCACCTCACCCTGTTCGGTTAGGCGTAACCGCCCACGGACCGATCCGGCGGGCTGTGCCGCAATGGCCCGTCCCGTCGGGGCGCCGCCTCGGCTCACGGATCCCCCACGACCGTGAAAGAAGGCAATGGGGATCCCACACTCTTCCCCAACACGCGTCAGCTTGGCCTGTGCATTGCTCAACTCCCAATTGGCGGTCAGAAATCCGCCATCCTTATTGGAATCGGAATATCCGATCATGACCTCCTGAGATCCACCCGAGCCGCGAACCGTTCGTCGTACCACCGGGATCGAGAGGAGCTCCCGCATGATCGCGGGAGCACATTTAAGATCGGAAACCGATTCAAATAGTGGGTCCACGAGTAAGGTCGCGCATTCGATACCCTGGGTGTCAGCAAATAACCCGGCATATTTTTCCAGTAGATAAACGCCGAGCACGTCAGCCACTGATTGGGTCATGCTCAGGATAAAATTCCCGCAAGCTTCTCGATCCACATCTGTTTTCATTTCACGTATGACTTGAAACAGCCCAAGCGTCGTTGCCGCCTCGGGACTAAGCCTTTCAAAAGACGGTATCCCGTTCAGTGGTCGCGCAAGTTCGGCAATCAGCCACGCCTTCCATTCATCTGATGTTCGATCAGGCGGCGTCCCGACAGGTTGTCGGGCAAGGCGGCGCCATAATTCGGCCAGGGTGCGGTTAATAACCGTGGTGTTCTCACGCAAATCCAGACTCACCGTTCTAAAACGAAAGATCTCAGCCTCACGCCTGAGCGGGAGCACCAAGGCCTTTGCCAACGACTCGCACCCCGACTCCGTAAGACCGGCCACCATGGTGTTGAGATCATCAATGAATTGATCCGCACTCGCGTAGGGCGGACTCGACGACTGGCATACTCGATTCTCAGCTTGGGCAAGCGTTGCATCCAACTTCCGCAACATGCACACGGAAAATTGCCTGAAAACCTCGCCAGGATTGCGGGCAGTAATCGCATCTTTGTCACCACTCTCTTCCAGCATCCCAGCAAGTGCGTCGAGGTATATTGCGGAAACCTGTAGCGCGTGTGCTGCTATGCTGCTCGTGCACACCAAGCGCTCTAGCCGCCGCTGGTATCGTCGAAGGCATGTGTGGCGGTTTGTGAGGATGGTTTCCTCAGTTACTTCATTCGTAACAAATGGATTGCCGTCACGATCGCCCCCGATCCAAGAGCCAAACTGGAAAAATGGGGGGATTCGAAAGACATGGTGAGGATAATGTTGATCAAGTGTCCACTCGAGCTTTTCTAGGAGTTCCGGGACACGTTCAAACAAGGCTTCCTCGAAGAAATGCAGGCCCCATGCAACTTCCTGGGCAACGGTGGGCTTTTCCAGGCGGAGCTCCCCCGTAAGCCACAAGAGGTCAATCTCGTTTTTAAGATCGGTAACGAGTGCTTGGCGCTCGCGCAATGTCCAACGAGGCGACTCTAATTCCATCAGCAGTAGATAGATGCGCCGATGTATCTCCAGGACCGTGACTCGTTTGGCCTCAGTGGGATGGGCGGTGATCACCGGTCGTATTCGCGCCATATCCAGCAGCGATTGGATCTCTTCCGCCTTGACCCCAGATCCCGCCGCCTCTGCGATCACATAGGGCAGGGTACCCTGGACCTGGTCTGGCCCGCGTTGACTTTCGATGGCTCGTCGCCGGCGCATCCCAGCGTTTTGCTCTGCGACACTCAAGAGCTGGAACCAAATCCCGTGTGCCTGCAGGAAGCGCAGTAACAGCTCATGATCACCGCTAGGCGCCGGTACTTCGCCGCGAAAGGCGGGCAGGATGGCAGGATGGCGCGCGCGGATAACCTCTGTCAGCAGGCTTGACAAGAGGCCGATGACCTCATTCGCGTAAGCGGCAGCCGCCGCCTCAGGAGTATCTACCGGGGAAGAGACTGGGGGCGTTGCAGAAGGGATTGGATCCTCAGTCACACAACCTTGTCACGCGGGGTCTTACCTGCAAAGAAGGCCTTGATATTGTCCAGCGCACGCATGCCCATCGCCACACGTGTCTCTCGTGAGGCGCTGCCCAGATGGGGCAAGAGAACGACGTTCTCCATGGCCAGCAACTCCTCCGAGACCTTCGGCTCCGTCTCGTAGACATCCAGGCCAGCACCGGCAATGGTCCCATCTTGCAGGGCGCTCACCAACGCCTTCTCATCAACGACGTCACCGCGCGAGGTGTTGATGAGAAACGCTGTGGGTTTCATCGACGCAAGTCTTGCTGCATTGATCAAATGGCGCGTCTCCTTGGTAGCTGGGCAGTGGACCGAAACGAAATCTGCGCGCCTTAGTACCTCGTCAAACGTATCACATGGCTCTGCGCCCAGATTGGCGACAACCTCCTTGGGCGGCGGATAGGGATCGTAGAACAGGATACGCATGTCAAAACCAAAATGCGCACGCTTGGCCACAGCCTTGGCTATTCGCCCCATACCCACAAGGCCGAGCGTCTTTCCGCTCACTTTGGTCGCGAGCATATGGGTGGGCCGCCATCCGGTCCAGGACTTGGAGCGAAGATGCCGCTCGCCTTCACCCGCCCGCCGGGCCACCATCAGCAGCAAGATCATCGCAATATCCGCCGTGCAATCGGTCAACACGTCCGGTGTGTTGGTTACAATAATACCTCGCGCCATTGCAGCGTCCAGGTCAATATGATTGAACCCAACACCAAAGTTGCCGAGTATCTTCGTGCAAAGCGGATTGGCATCTAGCACGTCGGCCGTGATCTTGTCCGATACAGTGGGCAGAACAGCGTCGGCAGAACGCAGGGCGTCCTGAAGTTCCGCAACGCTCATGGGATGGTCATCCTCATTGAGCTTGACGTCGTACAGTGACTTGAGTTCCTTCTCGACCTCTTCGGGCCAACGGCGGGTCACAATGACTTTTCGCCTAGCCATGAATGAGTCCTAACTCACTTTCGCGAGCACTTTCGCCACAGTGGCACCCAGTTCCGCAGGACTTGGTGCTACTGTCACGCCCGCTTCTTTCAGTATTTCAACCTTCTCGGCCGCACTCTCGCCAAAGGCGGAGATGATGGCCCCCGCATGCCCCATCCGCCGGCCCTTCGGCGCGGTTAGCCCGGCGACGTAGGCCACCACCGGCTTCGACATGTGATCACGCACAAACTCCGCAGCGTCTGCTTCCTGGGGCCCGCCGATTTCGCCGATCATCATGACACCCTTCGTTCCGTCATCTTCTTCAAAAAGCTCCAGAATGTCCCTGAATGAACTCCCGTTTATGGGATCGCCGCCAATGCCCACGCTGGTGGAGACACCGATGCCGAGCCCCTTCATTTGCGACGCGGCTTCATACCCGAGCGTACCGGAACGCCCCACAATGCCAACCGGCCCGGGCATATAGATATGGCCCGGCATGATCCCCATCATCGCCTTCCCTGGGCTGATCACGCCCGCGCAATTGGGCCCGATCAAGCACATGCGTTGTTCCTTCCTGTAGCGTCTCATATAACGCTTCACCCGGATCATGTCGTGGGCCGGGATCCCGTCCGTGATCGCAACGCACAGGCGTATACCGGAATCAGCAGCTTCCATGATCGAGTCCCCGGCGAATGGCGCTGGCACAAAGATGATGCTGGCCGTTGCCCCTGTTTCCTTAACGGCCTCCTTGACTGTATTAAAGACCGGTTTGCCAAGGTGCGTAGTCCCCCCCTTTCCGGGTGTGACACCGCCTACAATATTGGTGCCGTACTCCATCATCTCCGTGGCATGGAAGGTTCCAATCTGGCCCGTAAAACCTTGAATGATGACTTTTGTCGTTTGGTCTAGCAGTATACTCATCGCTCGAATCCTTCGAGAAAATTACTTACCGCGCGTTTCTTTCCATGCGGCCACAGCCCGATCGGCCGCCTCGGCCAGTGTATCTGCAGTGATGATGGGCAGGCCGCTCTCCTTCAAGATACGGCGCCCCGCTTCAACATTCGTGCCGGCAAGGCGCACGACCAGCGGGATTTTAAAGTCGATATCTTGCACCGCTTGCACGACACCTTCTGCAACCCAATCGCAGCGGTTAATTCCGGCGAAGATATTCACCAACATGGCCTCCACATTTTCGTCAGACAACACCAAGCGAAATGCCTTGGCGACGCGTTCGGGGGATGCGCCCCCGCCAATATCAAGGAAATTCGCAGGCTCGCCACCGGCGTGCTTAATCATATCCATGGTCGCCATTGCAAGGCCCGCGCCGTTGATAATGCAGCCAATCTTGCCGGTAAGACCCACATAGCTCAGCCCGCGATCGGCCGCCATCATCTCGCGCAGATCTTCTTGCGACTTGTCACGTAGCTCAGAGATGTTCGGGCGCCGGAAAAGGGCATTATCATCGAATGTCAGCTTGGCATCCAACGCAAGTAGCCGTCCGTCTTCAGTAACGACCAGCGGGTTGACCTCGACCATCGTCGCGTCGAGGTCACGAAATGCGCGGTAACAACCAAGGAAGGTCGTCACCGCCTGACTAATGAGTGCTCGATCCAGATTTAAACCAAAGGCAAGCTCGCGGGCCTGGAAAGCCTGCATTCCCACGGCCGGCTCTACGCTCGCACGCAGGATCGACTCGGACTTCTGGCGCGCAATCTCTTCAATCTCCATACCGCCGGCGGATGAGGCAACCACCATGATCCGTTCGGACTTGCGATCCAACACAAAGCCAAGATACAGTTCACGCTCGATGGAGGTCGCCGCCTCGATATAGAGCCGTTGCACCACCTTGCCCTGCGGTCCCGTTTGATGCGTCACAAGGCGCTTGCCCAAGAGGTCATCGGCCGCTTCCCAGACTTCACGATCGCTTGAACAGATTCGGATGCCGCCCGCTTTACCACGCGCACCCGAGTGGATTTGCGCTTTGACGACCCACTTCTCGCCACCTATCTCCTTGGTTCGATACGCTGCCTGTTCAGGACTGTAGGCAACCCCGCCAGCCGGTATCGAAACACCGAAATCCGCTAGCAATTCTTTGGCCTGATATTCGTGGATATCCACCGGGTAACCTCCTCAAGATGGTTTCAGTTGGCCTTCTCCTTTGCCCTGATGGCCTCGTTAACCTTAACGATATTTTCCGCCATGCGGGCCGAAGCGGCGTCGATCATTCGACCATCGAGCTGCGCAGCACCTTTGCCTTGCCGAGCCGCCTCGTCAAGCGCCGCGAGAATGCGCTTCGCCCTGTTCACCTCCTGTTCCGGCGGCGAAAAGACCCCATTTGCGAGTGCGATCTGCGAGGGATGAATGGCCCACTTGCCCTCGATCCCGAGCGCCGCAGCCCGCTTGGCCGCCTGCACGTACCCTTGCGGGTCGTTGAAATCGCCGAACGGTCCATCGACTGCGCGCAGCCCGAAGGCACGGCAGGCAACCGTCATACGAGACAGTGCGGTATGCCACTGATCGCCCGGATAGTCGGGATTGAGACCCCCGATACTGACGGTTCTTGCCCTGCAGCTGGCGGCATAATCCGCGACGCCAAAGTGCATTGCCTCCAAGCGGTTACTTATTGTGGCAATCGCCTCTACGTTGGCCATACCAAGGGCCGTTTCGATCAGCACCTCGAGCCCAATCTTGTGTCCGATCCCTTTGGCTTCCTCGATCTGAGTCACCATGGCATCGACCATGTAAACATCGCTCGGGGTACCCACCTTTGGGATTAGGATCGTATCAAGGTTGTGCCCAGCCTGTTCAACGACGTCAACCACGTCCCTGTACATATAGTGTGTATCGATGCCATTGATGCGAACCGAGATTGTCTTGTCTTTTGCGCGCCAGTCAATCTGATTAAGCGCCTCAATCACATTTTTGCGCGCTTGCTCCTTATCCGCCGGCGCGACCGCATCCTCAAGGTCAAGGAAGACATAATCCGCAGCACTGTCGGCGGCCTTAGCGAACAGCTTTGGGTTGGAACCGGGCACTGCCAATTCGCTGCGTTGAAGACGCACGCGGGCCGGTTCATAACGTGTATGACTCAAAAAGCACACCTCCCCAGTTCACGCGTCCCAAATCCCCGCTGTGAAGCATTTCTATCTGTCAATCTCTTCGTGCAGGGGGATTCAGAGATCAGCCTACATGGCGGCCGTTGCGCCTATCTTGGTATCAAACGACTTCCCCGTGCTGCGCAGGAATTCTTCCGCGGCCGCAACACCACTACCCGGAGCAATATCGATGCCGATATCGCGCATGGACATCTCCGCGCCTGTGATCGCACTCAAAATCATAAGTTCATTGAGATCACCGAGATGGCCGATGCGGAAAATCTTGCCTGCGACCTTGTTCAGCCCTACACCCAAGGATAAGTTGTAACGCTGGTAGGCCACTTTAACCACATCGGTCCCATTGAATCCCTCGGGTACATAGATGCCACTGACGGTATCCGAATACCACTTCCGTTCCTTCGCACACAGCCTGAGGCCCCAGGCTTCCACGCCTCGACGCACCGCCTCGGCCAAGCGGTGATGACGCGCAAAGACATTCTCAAGGCCCTCCTCAAACAACATGTTGACGGATTCCCGCAGGCCACGAATGAGCATCATTGCCGGGGTATACGGGAAGAAGCCATCCTTGTTTGACTTAATCATGTCTTCGAAGTCGAAGAAACAGCGGGCTAGCTTGGCAGATCGCCGGGCCTCCAGCGCCTTTTGGCTGGCACAGACGATAGCGAGTCCAGTAGGTAGCATGAATCCCTTCTGGGACCCGCTAACAGCAAGGTCGACTCCCCACTCATCCATGCGAAAGTCGATGCTCGCAATTGAGCTCACACCATCGACGTAAAATAAAGCCGGGTGTTTTGCCGCATCCAAGGCCTTGCGCACACCGGCCATGTCGCTCGTTACCCCGGTCGCCGTCTCATTTTGGCACGCAAGAACGGCCTTGATCTCATGCTTCTTGTCGGCAGCGAGGCGCCTCTGGTATCGCTCCACGGGCACTCCTTCACCCCACTCCACCTCCATCACCTCAACGTCCAAATTGTGACGCTGGCAAAGGTCGATCCACAGGTGAGAAAAGTGCCCAAAGCTTGACGCCAAGACTTTATCGCCCGGTGAAAGGGTATTGGTGATCGCCGCCTCCCAGCCGCCGGTTCCTGACGCTGGGAAAAGAAAGACCTGCCCCGTCTTTGTCTTAAAGACTTTCTTTAAGTCCTGGTAAAGAGCGAGGGTGAATTGCGGCAGATCGGGGGCCCGCTGGTCTTCCATTGGAATATTAATGGCCCGGCGAATTCTCTCCGGAACATTGGTGGGTCCTGGAATAAAGAGAAAGTTACGTCCCGGCATAATGGCTCGTCCTCCGAGTCTTACAGGAAATATAGGGTTAACTTGACATTATCATTTTTATGGTCGCCTAGGATTAGGGCCGGAACGGGGGAAAAAACGGCCCCCGCGCCACGAATTGAGGCGCCGAACTTTACCATGCTACGCCAAAACTACGCAACCAGTTACTCATTGATCGTGCGCATGCGGGCACGCTGTCGCGATGCGCAATGCTCGCGCTCCCAACAGGCATGCGATCCGGCATGTCGAACCACGAGACAATGCCCCACCCCATATCAAAGCAGATCAAGGCCCCTTTGCAGGTCGGCCTTAATATCCTCGATATCTTCCAACCCCACCGAAATGCGGATCAATCCCTCGGTGATCCCTGCCTCTGTCCGTTCCTCGGGTGTTAACCGCCAGTGTGTGGTCGTTGCTGGATGAACGATGGTGGACTTGGTATCTCCAAGGTTTGCCGTGATTGATAAAAGCCGCGTGGCGTCAATCACGCGCCACGCGGCTACCCTGCCACCCGTAAGCTCGAACGAGACAATCCCTCCAAAATCATTTTGTTGTCTCGTCGCAAGCGCATGCTGGCGATGCGAGGCAAGGCCCGGGTAATAGACTCGCGAAATGTGGGCTTGTTGCTCCAACCATAGTGCAAGGGCGAGCGCGTTGGCACTCTGTGCTCGCATGCGCAAGTGGAGTGTCTCAAGTCCCTTTAGAAAGACCCACGCATTGAATGGGCTCATTGCCGGACCGGCGGTGCGCAGAAACCCAAAGATCTTTTCGCCGAGTAGCTCTTCACTGCCAATGACCGCCCCGCCCACGCAGCGTCCCTGTCCATCCAAATATTTGGTGGCAGAATGAATGACGATATCGGTGCCCAGTGCGAGTGGCTGCTGTAATGCGGGCGTACAGAAGCAGTTGTCCACGACCAAAAGACATTCATGTGCATGGGCAAGATCGGCAAGGCGGGGAATATCAGCGATCTCGGTGAGTGGGTTGGATGGCGTCTCCAGAAACAAAAGTTGCGTTTCAGGCCGGATCGCCGCTTCCCAAGCATCATAGTCTGTGAGCGGTACAAATGTGGTTTCGACGCCAAATCGCTTCAGTATCGCATTAAACAAATTGACCGTCGTGCCAAAAATGCTACGCGATGAAACAATATGGTCTCCAGCACCAAGAAGCCCCATACACGTACTGAGTATCGCCGCCATTCCGGATGCAGTGGCGACACAGCGCTCCCCACCCTCCAAGGCCGCCAGCCGCTCTTCGAATGTGCGTACCGTAGGGTTGGTAAACCGGGAGTAGATGTTTCCGGGCTCCTTCCCTGCAAACCGCTGGGCGGCCTGTGCAGCGTCTTTAAACACGAAGCTTGAGCTTACAAAAATGGGCTCGCTTTGTTCGCCCTCCATCGTCCGCGCCTGCCCCGTGCGCACCGCGCGGGTGTGAAAGCCGTACTGGCCGGGATCAATCTTAGCCATGACGCCTCCTTCACCTGTCCGAGTCAAATCCTCAAATGTTGTTAAAAAACCAGTTGTACAGTCCAAAATGCGGTGCTACGAAGCCACTCGTCGCCCGGGATCCCGAGATCAATGCATAAAAAAACCCGCATTCAGCTTTCGCTAAAGCAGGTTCAGGTTCCTTCGCTTTAGCAGAATTTCTTACGCGCCCGCAAGCTGAACATCAAATCGGCGCATTTTCTCCGAAGCCTAGAGAATTCAGGTAAGGATGTCAATCAATGCGATTACATCATGCGCTATTTGACAGATCGGTCAAGGCGACCTCTCCAACCTCCCATCTAGCCTTCGCCTTATCAGACCGCAAGATCTCCAAGTGATCAAGATAATCCTGGCTAACGTCGCCGGTCACGTACTCGCCGGTAAAACACGACGTATCAAAGCGTTCAACCTTTGGATTGCCCTTTCTTGCTGCATCGATAAGATCATCCAAGTCCTGGTAGATGAGCCAATCGGCGCCAATCTCCTTGGCCACCTCTTCCTCTGTCCTATTGTGCGCGATCAGCTCATTTACCGACGGCATATCGATCCCGTACACGTTAGGATAGCGAACAGGCGGCGCTGCGGAGGCGAAATAGACTTTCTTTGCACCTGCGTCGCGGGCCATCTGAATAATCTCGCGCGATGTTGTACCACGTATAATCGAGTCATCGACCAGTAATACATTCTTCCCTCTAAACTCCAGATCAATGGCATTCAGTTTCTGGCGTACGGACTTCTTACGCACGGCCTGACCCGGCATAATAAACGTGCGCGTGATATACCGATTCTTAATAAACCCCTCACGATATTTGAGGCCGAGGGCGTACGCCAGGGGCAGGGCCGCCGTGCGGCTAGTGTCCGGTATCGGGATCACGACGTCGATATCATGGTCAGGCCACAGCCTCATTATCTTAGCGGCAAGTTTCCTGCCCATGCGCAGCCGCGCTTTATAAACAGAGATACCGTCGATAATCGAGTCAGGACGTGCCAAATAGACATGTTCGAATATACAGGGCGAATAAAACGGGTTTTCGGCGCATTGTCGCGTGTGCAGCTTGCCGCCCGCGTCGATGAAGATGACTTCCCCAGGTTCGATATCACGCACAAGCTTGAAACCCAATGCAGCAATGGCAACACTTTCGGACGCTATGATGAATTCAGTAGCCCCTTTTGACTTACGCTCGCCAAACACAATTGGACGTATGCCATGGGGATCTCTGAATCCCAGGATGCCGACGCCCGCGATCATCGCCACGGCCGCATACCCCCCCTTGCAACGCCGATGCACCTGTGCCACAGCACTAAAGACATCTTCGGCACTGATATGGAGTTTGCCTAGGCGCTGAAGTTCATGCGCAAACACATTCAGTAGCACCTCCGAGTCCGATTCCGTATTGATATGACGGAGGTCCTCACGGAAGAGATCGTGCTTCAATTGCTCAGCGTTCGTTAGGTTACCATTGTGTGCAAGCGTGATGCCGTACGGAGAATTAACGTAAAAGGGTTGGGCCTCAGCTGATGATGAACAGCCGGCCGTAGGATAACGCACATGTCCGATCCCAAGTTTTCCTTTGAGGTTCATCATGTGCCGAGTTTGGAAAACGTCGCGGACCAGCCCGTTATTCTTTCTTAGGTATAGGCGCCCGTCGTCGTAGGTCGCTATACCTGCGGCATCTTGGCCGCGATGCTGAAGAACCGTCAGGCCATCATACAAGACCTGATTCACGTTAGTCTTTGCGACAATTCCAATAATTCCGCACATTGCCGATCCTCATCACGGCAGTGGATCATACGACCACCGGTTTAATAACTGATATAACCCGCCATATCCTCAGGCAGGTAACTCCGCAGCCATATCGCGATTTCCTGGAAGTACCCGATGAATATCGACTGACTCCACCACGGGTCACGCGGCAACGGTGTCAAGCCTGCTAACAAGACCAATAAGCCGACAATCGCAGCACCGCGAGCGATACCAAACACCAGCGCGAGCATCCTATCGACCCCCGCGAATTCAGTTTTCCCGCCGAGCTTGACTACAACGTAGGCAACAAGTGATGCCAATACAAGCGTCGCGACGAACAATCCAACGAAGGCGAGCACAAAACGAAGCGACGGCGCCGAAACGTGATCTGCAAGCCGAGCGGCGATGTCCGGGGCGAATTGAATGCCAACCCAGAATGCGAGCACCCAGCCAATCAGGGAGAGAAATTCTCGCAAAAACCCTCGCAACAGACTGATAAGGGCTGAAACGGCGATGATACCCAGGATTGCGATATCCGGCGTGGCCATGAACCTTGGTATCTCAGTGTCCTGCCTAGGCTACCGTGTCTTGCTGCATTCTAACAGACATCCGCCTTCCGCCATAAGTGCTGCATGGACCTAAACGCTACGGATATCGAACAACGATGCCTTCAAGCTTAACCGTCTTACCCAAGTTCTCTCTCAAGGCCTCAGCATCGGAACGCACAAGCTCGGGCCCGACGCGGACACGAAATACCTTTTTGCCATCCGTATTGACCGCATCAACAAAGGACGCATACCCGCTCTTACGCAATTTCTCATTGAGGGCCTGCGCATTCGCCTCACTGGAGAAACTCCCAAGCTGAACTACCCAAGCCACGAGACCGACACGTTCACCAACAGCCGGGGTATCCTCGGGCACCGTTGCGTTTTCCAATACCGACGGCGCCGCATCCTTCTTAGCCGTCACAATAGGCTCGGTGGCACGGTTGCCATCGCTAGAGCCATCCGGCATGGGACGTGCAGCAGGATGCTCCCGAGTGACATCCTGAGTCAGTTCATCAATAGGGATAATCCGTGAAGTGAACACATCCGTGGGCTTAGGTGGGATATTGGTCGATGTAATCGTCGTCACGGGGGTTGGCGTCTCGTCGAACACGATGGGTATGAAGATGACGGCAAGGGCGACCAGCACGGCCGCACCAACCAAACGTTCTTTCAAGTTTTGCTCCATTACACGCAATTCATCCTATTCGCTTTGCTGCATCAGTCTCCGCAATACGTCACCCACAGTCAGAAACGAGCCAGTCACGACCACGCGATCACCAGGCCGAGCGACCGAATTAATGTGGGCAAAAGCGTCAGCGACATTTTTGTAGGTAAAAATCGGCCTCGACACTCTCAACTCACTCAACTCCCTTGCCAAAGTCGCGCTCGCTGCGCCCCGTGACGTGCCAAGAGTCGCTACGTGCCAGACATCCGCAATGCTCCGAAGTTCCTTAAATACAGCACAATGATCCTTATCCTTCAGCATTCCAATCAGCAGACGGGTCATTCGAGGGGCGGGGAGCCGAGAAAGGTTGTGCGCCAGCATCTCTGCCGCTTGGCGATTATGAGCCACGTCCAAGACATACTGGATAGGCCCTTCAATAACCTGAAAACGACCGGGAAGTTCGAGCGTGGTAAGGCCTGTTCTCAAGGCGCCCTCGCTCACGGAATGTGTCTGCGCGATACGACTCAGCGCCATGAATACCCCTGCTGCGTTCTGCAATTGATAGTCACCGCAGAGCTTGGGCCTCGGTAGATCCGTGTACTTGATAGAACCGCACCGCCAAGACCACGTATTATCTAACACCTCGCACTCAAAATCACGCCCTAGGCAGAACAAGGGCGATCCCAGCGTCGCGGCGTGATCAATGAGGCTTTGAGGTGGGTTTGGATCCGAGCAGATTGCCGGCCTCCCCGGTCGAAAGATCCCTGCTTTTTCTCGAGCAATAGAATCGCGATCACTACCTAACCAATCCACGTGATCGATATCGATAGCCGCCACGAGCGCGACATCCGCATCTAACATGTTGACCGCATCCAGTCTCCCACCTAGACCGACCTCAAAAATTCCGACGTCAATATCCGTCCGCTGAAAGATATCAATCGCAGCAAGCGTTCCAAACTCAAAATAGGTCAGTGACACGCCGTTTCGCGCTCGGTCGATTCGCTCAAATGCGTCGCACAGTGCCTCGTCTGATACTTTCCTACCACCTATCTGGATGCGCTCGTTATATGAGATTAGATGAGGTGATGTATAGCGTCCTGTTTTATATCCAGCCGCCGTCAGCACGGCATCGAGGAGAGCAACGCTCGATCCTTTGCCATTGGTACCCGCGACGCTGATGAGGGTATAGGGCGGGTCGTGTAAGCCCAGCGTGTGAGCAACCGATCGTATACGTTCAAGACCTAGTTCGATATCTTTTACATGCAGCGTTTCCTGCCACGCAAGCCATTCCGAAAGCTTATTGAACCGCATCTGTGGCGAACTCATCAGCCCGGTCGAACAGCCGGGGGACGGCCATTGAGGTACGGTTTTATTTAGTGCCACTGGGTATTTCAAACCGATTTAAGAAGAGAAATTTGTGAGATGACCGTCAACCGATCAGTGCAACGGCTGATGGGTCAGCACCGACAGTAAAGAGGCAATCCGATCGCGCATTTCCCTGCGATCAACGATCATATCAATCGCACCATGCTTCAGCAGAAACTCGCTGCGCTGGAAACCCTCTGGCAAGGTTTCTCTTACCGTTTGCTCGATAACCCGTGGACCAGCAAATCCTATCAAGGCATTTGGTTCTGCAATGTTGATATCCCCAAGCATTGCAAGGCTCGCCGATACGCCTCCCATCGTTGGATTGGACATAACCGAGATGTAGGGGATGCCCTTGCGGCTTAGCGCGGCCAATGCTGCGGCAGTCTTTGCCATCTGCATCAGGGATATTAGCGCCTCCTGCATCCTTGCGCCGCCACTTGCAGAAAAGCAAACGAGTGGAATCCCATTATCCATACAAGCATCCACTGCCCGAACAAACCGCTCTCCAACGACCGATCCCATTGAACCACAGATGAAATCAATCTCAAACGAACACGCCACCAGGGGCGAACCCTTAAGCCGTCCCATCAAGGCTACCAGCGCGTCGTTCTCCTCTGTCTCCCTTTGTGCCTGGTGTAAGCGGTCTTTGTACTTTTTGCTGTCCCGGAATTTTAGAACATCAACGGGCTGCAACTTTTCTCCGATCTCCGTCCGGAGGCTCTTGTCGAGAAAATGATCAAGGCGCTTGCGAGCACCGATTCGCATATGGTGTGCACACTTCGGGCACACTTCTTGGCAGCGTTCTAGTTCCGCACGGTAAAGCACGGCATTGCACGCGGAACACTGAGTCCAGATCCCTTCCGGAACCGTACGTCTGGTAGTTCCGTTGGTCCTTATCCGACGTGGCAGCAATTTCTTAAGCCAGCTCATAATGGGCCCAAATCCTTCTTTCAGTTACTTCGCGAGACTGTGCGAATGTAAGACAAAGGCCGGGGCCTTCACGCCGCATCGATGGCACGACGGAGCCCCTTAAGGAAGGTCGTCACCTCCCCCTCAATCTTGTCCGGCCGCTTAGCCAGCGCTCCCATCCGTTCAACCAACGCACTTCCGACGATAACAGCATCACTGAAGGCAGCGATACGTGCAGCCGATTCCGCGTCCTTGATGCCGAACCCAACACCGATTGGCAGCTGTGTCTTGCTTCGTATGTGGCTCAGCCTCAGCTTGACATCCACTACATCCAAGCGGGTGCTCCCGGTCACCCCTTTAAGCGAAACATAGTAGACGAATCCGCGCGCCGCCCTGCAAATCGCCTCGAGACGCATATCATTGGTCGTTGGAGCCAGTAGAAAAACCGGGTCCAAATGATGTTTTATCAACACATGGGTTAGCTCGTCTGCCTCCTCCGGCGGGAGATCGACAACCAACACACCATCCACTCCGGCAGCCCGCGCAGCCTTTGCAAAGCGGGCATATCCCATCACTTCCACCGGGTTGAGATAACCCATCAATATGACCGGTGTCTTGCGATCGTCCTCAGAAAACTGCCTCACCATATTAATGACATCCCGCAAGCTTACCCCGTGGCGCAGCGCCCTCTCACTGGAGCGCTGGATTGCAGGACCATCGGCCATAGGATCTGAGAATGGAACACCTAACTCTATCATATCCGCACCTGCGCCTACCATTGCATGCAGCAGCGGGACAGTACATGACGGTTCCGGATCCCCTGCAGTAACAAATGGAATTAATGCCTTGCGGTGGCTCTTGCGCAGTTCGCTAAAACAGGTACTTATGCGACTCATCTTGTCAGCGATTGAACTCGACTTCTATGAAAGCACTGAATTCATCCAGCGCCTAAGTGTATTCAACGCAATGGGATCTGCGCGTCATCGATTTTAAACGGACTAGACAGAAGTGATGGGAAAGGAATTTAGAGGTGAATGCCCTCTCGCGCAGCAACTGTCTGGATGTCCTTGTCCCCGCGGCCCGACAGGTTCACCACGATCATGGCATCGCGACCCAGCTCGGGTGAGAGCCTTGCAGCGTACGCGAGTGCATGACTCGATTCGAGCGCAGGGATGATACCCTCTGCCAGAGTGAGACCGTGAAAGGCATCGAGCACTTCTTCGTCACTGATCGCGACGTAATGTACTCGCCCTGTATCCTTGAGCCAGGCATGTTCCGGCCCGACCCCGGGGTAGTCCAGGCCAGCGGCGATCGAATGCGTTTCCAAGATCTGTCCGTTTTCATCTTCGAGGAGATAAGTGCGATTGCCGTGTAACACACCGGATCTTCCCGCACATAAGGATGCCGCGTGGTGGCCGGTTTCAATTCCATCACCCGCCGCCTCCACACCGTACATTGCCACATTAGCGTCGCCGATGAATGGATAAAAAAGACCGAGTGCGTTTGAGCCGCCGCCCACGCAGGCCACCAGCGCCTCTGGCAGGCGTCCCGTCTGTTCAAGACATTGTTGGCGCGCCTCGCGGCCGATAACAGCCTGGAAGTCACGCACCATGGCGGGATAAGGATGTGGACCTGCAACGGAACCAATGATATAGAAGGTATCGTCGACGTTGGTTACCCAATCTCGCATGGCCTCATTGAGTGCATCTTTCAGGGTCTTGGAACCCGATTCGACCGAAATCACTTCAGCACCCAGCAACTTCATTCGATACACGTTGATTGACTGGCGTTGGATGTCCCGAGCGCCCATATAGACCACGCACGTAAGGCCCAAACGGGCGGCCACGGTCGCAGCGGCTACGCCATGCTGTCCGGCACCCGTCTCCGCGATAATACGCGTCTTCCCCATGCGCTGTGCGAGAAGGGCTTGGCCCACCGTATTATTAATTTTGTGGGCACCCGTATGATTGAGGTCCTCTCGCTTAAGATAGATTTGGCCACCACGATACCGCTCGGATAGACGCCTCGCGTGATACAGAGGCGAAGGACGGCCCACATAGTGACGCAACTCCTCATTGAGTTCAGCGATAAACTTCGGATCGCGAGTATGACGCTCATAGGCCTCTTGGAGTACCTCCAGGGGACCCATGAGCGTTTCAGCCACAAATCGACCACCATAGGGTCCAAAGTGACCTCGCGCATCGGGCAGGGTGGTGGAAGATCGCCTCCCCTCGCTGTGTGAGGCATCCCGCCTAGGACTTGCCGCGCTCAAGCCGACATCAGGAATTGGCATTGGATACTCCTCGCATAAACGCAGCTATCTTAGCGGCATCTTTGACCCCGTAACTGGATTCGACTCCGCCGCTCACATCCACAGCGTACGGTCCAACCTCGGCGATCGCTCGACCCACATTTTCCGGCGTCAGTCCACCCGCAAGGATGATGGGCTTGCTGAGGTGCTTCGGTACCTTTGACCAGTCAAATGATTCGCCTGCGCCGCCTTTAACACCCTCTTTGTAGCTGTCAAGCAACAGGCCACAGGCATCGGCGTACTCTTCTTCGATGCTTGCAAGATCGACATTTTCTCGCATTCTAACGGCCTTAATATAGGGTATGGAATACCGTCGGCATACTTCTGGGCTTTCTTCTCCGTGAAATTGCAGCACATCAAGTGGCACATCGCTAAGGATGGCCTCAATCTCATTTGCTGTTGCATCGACAAACAAGCCGACTTTGCTCACGAACGGCGGCAACACCCGCACGATATTGAGCGCCTCGTGCACAGTCACCGCACGGCGACTCCCTTGATAAAAGACCAGACCAATGGCGTCCGCCCCCAGGTTCGCTGCACTACGCGCATCTTCCGGACGCGTAATGCCACAGATTTTCACTTTGACGCGAGGGCTGCCGCGCAAATTTTGTGATTCAGCACGCATAGCATCAATAGCATCATGAGCTTTCAGCACAGAAACCCCATTATCCGTGTACTCTATCTCCCCGAAGTCGAGAACCAAACTCCCTTACCCTATGGGCGTCACCCCAGTCCGTGAGACTCCGGGCCATCCGGAGTCGACCGCCTGCGGAATATTGAATCGCGCAGGATAGTGAACCGCCATCAGATAGAGGCCCTCGGGGGGCGCGGTAACGCCCGCCACCGTTCGATCGCGTGCCCTCAGGACATCGTCTGCCCAATGTGGCTCCCGTTTACCGAGGCCGATGGCCATCAGCACGCCAACCATGTTGCGCACCATGTGATGAAGAAAGGCATTTGCCTCGATGTCGATGATAACCAGCTCTCCACAACGGGCAACACCCAACCGGCGCACCGTCCGTACGGGGTGTTTTGCCTGGCACGCCTGGGATCGAAATGACGTAAAATCATGCTCACCGATAAGGAACATGGCCGCCTCCTCCATGGACTCGGCATTCAATGCCCTGCATTCCCACGTCACCTTCCCCCCTAGGACCCCAGGGCGTACCGCTCGATTCAAGATGACATACCGATAGCTTCGCCCGATTGCAGAGAAACGGGCATGGAAAGCGTCACCCACCTCTTTGGCCCAGAGAACGCTGACATCGTTCGGAAGGTTAGCGTTTGTACCGAAAACCCAGGAGCGCAGGTGACGCGCTGCCTGCGAGTCAATATGGACCACCTGATTGCAGGCATGGACTCCAGTATCCGTGCGCCCTGCACATTGTGTCTTGACGAGGTGGTTGGCAACCTTGGACAGCGCTTCCTCTAGGCACGCCTGCACCGTACGGGCGCCATTCTGAACCTGCCACCCAAAAAATTGCCTACCGTTGTACTCGATACCCAGTGCAATCCTCATGCGCTGAACTTGACCACCCCCAGCACGAGTACCAATCCAAGGGGATACAACCATTGCGCCCATGATGGATGAGAGAACTCGTGTATCTCAATGCTATGGAGCGGGGTCGCCTCCGCTTCATCCAAGACAGCGCGCATCAAACAAGCAACAGAGTCGCTTATCACAGACAGCCGATGACCCGCGGACTTCGCCACCTCAACGGCCTGGGCGAGGTTTCCTTGAACCCTCGGTACGAAATGCAGCGCCAAGGCAAGGCGCAGTGCGAGCCGCTCCCTAGGGATACCAAAATATCCTATGGGCGTTGCCAGCCAATAGACCCCTCCTAGCAGTTGCTCGCGGGTGGTGGTCTTGCAAAGAAGGTTGACAGCGATAACCAGTAATGCCAGCGCAGAAGCGCGCCGCAACCCTTGCATCAAGCCGTTTTCTACCGATGATTGACCAACGGCTTCAAACGTGACGCCGGACGGTAACCAGAGATAGATGGCCACAACAGCAAGGAAGAGCCATCGCATTCGCCATAGCGGACGAATCACCTCGCCAAAAGTTACCTTGGCCGTCACCATATAACTCAATGCAAGCAGGAGCGCCACAGTCACCACTACGCGACTGTCACCACTTGACAAAAAAGCAGCCATTACGATGACACAGACTATACGCGCTGTGGGATGCATGATCGGGCCTCGCAGAATCTTACGGCCATTCCTCAGATGCAGGAGGGTGGCACCGGTACACTGGCGATATGGTCGCTCGCAGAAAGGGGGCAAGGCCGCCAGCCACGGACATAATGGTGGCATTGCCTGCTCAGGTCACTTGTTTTAAAAGCTCCTTGGCGTCGTGTTTTTGCTCGTCAGTTCCTTCTTTTACCACTTCGTCTAGAATCGTCTTAGCGCTGTCAGAGTCCCCTAATTCGATATAGGCCTTGGCTAAATCGAGTTTCGTCGCCGCTTCATCGGCAGCACTTTGTTGTTCGGCGTCCGGTGAGCGCGGCATGGATACCGTATCCGCGAACTCCGGCTCCTCCTCCGACTTCATGCCTTGCAGCTTGATAGTGTCCCGAGAGAAGGCATCGTCATCGGAATCCTCGCCCGTTGTTGTGTCCAGGATATCGACCCATTCAAAATCCAACCCCGGTTCAGAAGCGGCTTCGGCGCTCACATCCAGCTCATCCGCGTTGCCCACGGTTTCCCCGCCGACGTCGAACTCCATCCGATAGTCATGTTGAGGTACTTCCCCCGCGTCAATATCCTGCCCTGAGGCCGAGATGTCAAAAATGTCGGTACCCTCCGTCGCTTCCGGTTCCATATCGGGCGCCTGTCCCGCCCCCGCTGGCTTTGGCTCCTCCACCGAGGTCACATCGAGCAGGTCCTCACGTGAGTCCAGCGTCCCTTGACTCGTCAGGCTAACATCAAGCAGATCCCTTCCGCTTGACATCAGTGCGGCGCTGCCCGCCGTGATATCCAACATCGATTCTTCATCCCCGCCAAACTCATGTCCTGAAGAGATATCTAATACCGGTTTGATCCCCTCCTCCGTCCGGGCACCCGGTCCTGTGATGTCCAAAATCTCTGCGCCTGTATCAAAGGCTTCCCTCGCTGCCACAGTGATATCCAACATTTCTTCTTCATCATCGCTGGTGGCGCTTCGGGTAAGATCCAAAACCTCATCTGCCTGCCCAATTCCAGGTTCAGTGGTGTCGGAAACGTCCAATTCAAAGTCCAGACCCGCATCCTCTTCCCTCTCACTTGCTCGTGCAACCTCACTTGTGCGTTCGCGAAATGTCTCTTCCCCTTTCGGTGAGTACGTTAGCGTTATGTCGCTGGCAATAGGCTCTTCGTCACGCGTAATGTCGAGGACGTCCGAGCCAGTGCTTGCGCCGAGGGGCGCCGCAAATGGCGTCGTGTCCTCGCCTGGCTTGGCTGGTTCAAATAACGCCCTCCCTGGGGACATCTCCTGCCACATCGCCTCTGCCATCTCCCAGATCGGTCCGTCTCCGCCGACCGCATCGCGCAGTACGCGGGCGTATTCCTCATAGGCCTTCTTGTTGTTGGCGGCATAATAGACCTCCAGCAACTTCAGCTTGTAGTCGTGCCGACCAGGCGATTTCTTAATCGCGGCTTTGACAAACTCTTCCGCCTGGTCAAATCGTTCATACGCGAGATAGATATTAATTTCAGCCAGCGGGTCTTCCCCGACTTCTGAGGACGCCGCCTCCGTGCCCATGGGAAAGATCCCCCGCTCTGGAGCAGAGGCCGCTGGTTTAGGCAGCTCGCTGGCAGCCAGCGCGACGGTTTCGGCTTTTGTCACATCGAGCACGTCTTCGGTTTCTCTAGGCTCTGAAATATCAAGTAAGGCCTCATCGGCAAAACCCGGAAGCTCAATAAGCTCCGCCTCTTCCGCCTGTCGAGCCCGGTGGGTGACGAATGCATAGCCGAGCAGCAACAATACCAAACCACCCGCAACGTATAAGAGAGTCCTCGTGTTGCCCATGACAAATCCTTTTGCCGTGTCAACATAGCCCGTGGCGTTGCCTGCAAAACCCGCAACGAAATCCTTAACAGAGTTAAAAATCTCCTCAACCATGAAGATTGGCCCAGGTGAGGTTTGGGCCGGAGAATCAGACCCCGAGACGACAACAACCTGTTCCTCCTCCAGCCCTCCCTCTTGCATGGCTGGGGGCTTCGCAGTCGCTGCCGCGGTCTTTGGGGGTTCTGTTGTCGCGGGTATTGGCTGGTCAGGCGGGGCGGGCTCTGCCTCTGGCTTTGCCTCGGCCTGTGCCTTGGCCAATTCCGCCTGCAATGCAGCAAGCTGGTCATCCTTAAGCGAGATGAGGCGCCTCAAATCGACAACCAATTCTTCAGACTCGGACAAGCGGTTCTTGATGTCTGCGTTTTCTTGCCGCAACGCCTCCATGGTCTCGTTCGCCAACGCTAAGTTCTTTGCAAGTTCCGCTGCAGGTGTACCGTCTGCGGGGGCTTCCCCAACCTGCTGCGTGGTACCGACGCCTTCCTTCGATGGACTCACCAGTCTAAGTTCAGACTTCTCTGGCAGTTCCTCTGCGCGCGTGGCTTGCGCGGCGCCCGGTTTGGCCGTGGCACCGGCACCCACGGTACGTGGACCAGCCATGCTTGCAATCCTCTGGCGGTACTCATCCCACAGGCCATACTGGCTCTTCACTTCGGCCAGGGCTTCGGCCTTAGTCAGCGCCAAAATCTCTTCCCGATCCGGAATATGGAGGATATAGCCCTTAAAGAGGCCATTCACATTATCGCGTGCGAACGCTTTCGGATTTGTTCGCAACATGGCCAGCATCATCTGCTGCACACTAACGGAGTTGTCGGGGCGAAAACGCTTGGCGAGCGACCACAGCGTGTCACCAGCCACAACGGGCCCATACTCCCCACCGACAGCGGCCGGTCCCTCACGGTAGCCCGGACCCTGGTTTACGGTATGACTCACCAGAGGCTCCGGCGTTGGCGAGGAGGCCGGTGCGGAGCCCGGCATTGCCGGGGCTTGGGTTGGCCTTGTCAGAGGTGGTGCAAGGCGAGGCGCCTCTGCAGGCGCGGCTATTTCCTTTGCGACTTCGAGTCTGGCCTCATACACGGGCGGGTCGAGCAGCACCGTGTACTCCCGCAACATACGGCCATTCGACCAGTTGACCTCCAATAAAAAGTCAAGGAACGGCTCGCGGATCGGTTCAGACGAACTGATCCTTATGAAATCAGCTCCCTTTTCATTGCGAATCAACTCGAAATGAAGCCTGCTTAGGATAAATGGCCGATCAACACCGGCATCTCGAAAGGCCTCGGTGTCTGCAAGCCTTATATTGACGGTATCCAGCTCTTCAGGCTTCACCATCAACAGCTCGATGCGGGCGTCAAAGGGTTGATTCAGGCTGGAATTGAGCTGCAGTTCGCCCAGTCCGAGCGCATGGCAAACGCTAGGCGCACTGAAGGCGAACCATGCCAGGACAAGGGCCAGTATCCGTTTCATCACCTGTGATCTTGGCTTAGTCTTTCTAACGACGGCGATCTGCGAACACCTGGGCAGGCCAATAGCGGGGGACAAAGACGCCCGTCGAACGCTAGCGGCGAAGAACTGCCGCGGTCTAGGCTTCAGCGCTTCCCGTGTTACCACAGCCGCAAACTTCGAATGTGCTTTACAATTACACCTTAACTATAGTTTACAAATACTCTTTTACCAAAATTTCAGCGATTTGAACACTGTTGAGTGCCGCGCCCTTGCGCACATTGTCAGCGACGACCCACAGGTCGATTCCCCGCGGATGAGAGATATCTTCCCGAATACGCCCTACGTAGACAGCATCACCACCTGAGGCCTCGGTTACGGCCGTCGGGTAGCCACCATCGTGCCGTCCATCCAACACGACGACACCCGGTGCGCTCTCTAAGAGTCTTCGCACATCAGCCGCTGTGATCTTCTCCCGGGTCTCAATATGCACCGCTTCAGAATGGCCATAAAACACCGGTACCCGTACTGTGGTTGGGTTCACCTTGATATCCTCGTCATTCAATATCTTTCGTGTCTCCCATACCATTTTCATCTCTTCCCTTGTGTAACCATTGTCCTGGAACGCATCGATGTACGGCAGGACGTTAAAGGCGATCTGCTTGGGATACACCGAGGGGTGGATGGGCTTTGCATTCAGAAGTGCCGCCGTCTGAGTAGCGAGTTCATCGATCGCCCTCTTGCCAGTGCCGGACACCGCCTGATAAGTGCAAACATTAATCCGCTCTATGCCAACCTCATCATAGATAGGCTTGAGTGCCACAACCATCTGTATAGTAGAGCAGTTTGGGTTGGCAATAATTCCTCGGTTAACATACTGGGCGAGGGTATCCGCGTTGACTTCCGGAACGACCAAAGGAATATCTTTTTCGTAGCGAAACCGTGAGGTATTGTCGATGACAATACATCCCGCGTGGGATGCTCTCGGCGCGTGGACGTCGGAAACAGATGCACCCGCCGAGAAGAGCCCGATATCAACACCGCTAAAGTCAAAGGACTCGAGTTCCTGGACCACGAGCTGTTGTCCATTGTAATCAATCTTCGTCCCCGCGGATCGAGCACTTGCAAGGAGACTGAGTCTACCAACTGGGAAATCTCTTTCCGTCAGTATCGATACCATCGCCGCGCCCACCGCACCGGTGGCGCCTACGATAGCCACATTAAATTTCCGGGTTGTATTCACAATTCAACTCTTTCTTGCTGCGACGTTATACCAGCGACTCGCATCTTAATCATCGCTATGCGCGGATGCGCACTGAAAGTATCTTTAGTTGCCATCCCATGACCATATCAACTAACCTAACACTCATTTAATACTGTTTGTTTCCTTAATCAGCCTACGGCAGCGACAACCGCATCGCCCATCTCATGTGTACTCACCTTGCGCATCCCGGGCGTATGGAT
>JAKEHO010000016.1 GCA_022614965.1 Gammaproteobacteria bacterium | reverse complement strand
TTGCTCGATTGTCTCGAGTCTTGATACGTTCATATCGATCACCATGCTTCGATGATCGATCCAAAATCCCTATTTCAGCCTCATATCCCGTTGGAAATACGCCCTCGTTTCAGCCTCCTATGCCGTTGGAAGAGGCTCTCTCTTGGGTTTCTTGAGAATCAGGTGGTACCATCTTCGGCTCGCCGTTTCGCAGTCGAGCAAAGTCACCCGTGCGCGAAACGTGTGCGTTTGTATTTTTGCTCTACGCCATGGAAAACAATGGACTATCGATAATCCAGGTGTATGACATGTGTTTCAGACGCCCACTATCGTCGGCCAATTCGATGGTTTCTCGCTCGTCATGTCCCGGTGCTGGTGAAATCTGTTGTCGGCCACACCGACCTACTACCAATAGGGCACTTCGATTAATTTGTTTAGATTGGTAGCTCACGGTTAGATAACCAAGGATGATTTTATGCGCAATTGGCACCGAATGAGGTCAGTGAGGAGGCGGTGATGGTGTTGAATCGATGACCTTGTGACTTATATTGTTTTGGCTTTATAAATCATAACAGAGGCTTCCCAGGATTCCACTGCAGGATTCACTCGTGTGTGACCCCATATGACCATTGGCCTGTCGAAGACGCTGGCGACGCAAACCGGGATGAGGTATCGAACTTGGACGGGCTGCTGAGTGGGGGCAATGTGGTTGCTATAAAAGCAATGGCATTCTAAGCCCCACCAGAACGCGTAGGGCGAGCGATTCGCCCTTAACCTTTCCTTTGGCTTACCCGTAAGCGTCGCACCAAGTACGCTCAAAAGATTTCAGGTTTTGTCATTAATCAATCCGAATTTTGCCGCACTTTTGAACTAGCATATCAACTATTAATTTATACATGTCTTGATGCCAACTGCCGGAATTAATAATCATATAGTTCTCAACATCATTTTTAAATTCGTGGAATGCTTTAGAGCTAACACATTGTGGAATTAATCTTTTATCTTGCATTCCTGCTAAAGCCATACCGCCCGGCATTCCATCAAAATATCCTTTAAGATATAAAGTGCGCTCTAATCCAGTTCTATCAAGATAATCAAATCCACTAAATGCAACAACGCTTGGCGTAACATTTACGAGAGCCAAGAATACAATTACTATAATAAACTTTTTCACCTATCTACCTCATAAACTTCCCTTGTACTGATGCAGTCGACTAACTAATCTTCTCTCTAGCTACGATAAGCGCCAGAGGATGATGCAGCACTGATTTCTTGGGGTATAGGGCATAGATTCTGCCCAACGTGTTGCGAAATTGCCGAGTATTGTAAAGCGAGCAAAAGCGAAATTAGCGCAGTTATTGGGGTTTATTAAGCACATTTAAGTGGCATCAGCGGATTTGCGAATCCCACGGCACCGCAGTTCTATCCCTGATCTGGCCCTCGGATGAAGCTAATGCGCTGGATGCCAAATCAGGTGCCACTCTACTCTACCCTTTAACTCTTCGATTGGGCCTACTTACTCGCGAGAACTGCTTGCATATCACTTTCGTAGTACGCATGGCCCGCACATTTTGTATTGAAGGCTTGCTGCCCAACCTTGTATCTGTCGACCTCTGCATTATAGGCAGGAAGACCGCTGTTGTAGGCTGCTACCAGCTTCCCGTGCTCGCCAATAAGGGCGTTGAACGAATCAACCGACTCTTCGCTGTATTGGTCAACGAACGGCTTTCTCCGCTTGATGTTGGCCTCAAGGCTTTCAATTTCAGCCGCTTTTGCTTGGAGTCCAGCCTTGGCCTTGTCGAGATTTGCGCCATCGACATTGACGCGATTTTGCTGTGCCACGCGAACGCGCAACTGCTCACGCGACAAGACTGGACCCGAATGATGTGCGCCACGAGCCAAGCCTGTGCCATGAAAGCGAATACGCCCACGAGCTTCTGCCTCTGGAAGATGTAAGCCCAAGATGCCGCCTACGACAAGCAAGGCAAGAAGGGTAGATAGATGACGTTTCATAACCGCCCGGTTTCTACTGGCAATAGATGCTGTTGCCCATTCGGTCGCACCTTGAGCCGTTATTGCTATAGGTTGAATTGCCAATTGAATCCCATCTGTTACCGCGATTGTCGTAAACAGAGTTTCCGATTCTGTCGTATCGGGAACCATCTGAACCGTATGTCGAGTTTCCGATGTTTTCCCACCGGTTTCCATGGTTGTCATAGACGGAATTGCCGATCTGATCGTAACGAGTTCCGTCGTTGCAGTAGACACTATTTCCAGTCTGGTCGCATCTAATTTGTGCGAAAGCAGCAGCTGAAAATACGAAGACTGGCAACAACAAGAGTACTTTCTTCATTTTCAAGCTCCTAAGTGCGGCACTCTCTTTCTTGGCCTCTTCAAGGTCTGTGATATCAATCTGTAGTTGGATCATGCTTTGCTATCCCCCTCATCGAACTATCCGAGCAAACAACGTGCCTCGGCGCTTGGCAGCAACCTAGTTGGGGACCCTTCTTCGTATCGCTCAAGCTTGGCCATCATTTGCCGATAATAGATCAGCAGAGATAGACCTCTTAGAAGCGCAGATTGACAGCGGGAGGCCGTACCGACCAATTGCCAAGCAGCAGCCTATGCGTCATTTCGCAGTTTATGGAGCCAGAGATACGCGGCCTAATGACGCCAGTGCGTTGCAGCCGGGGATCTGCGTCGCTCAACGGGCCATAATGTCTAGGTCGTAGGTAACCTCCGTGCAGCAGCAAACGCCTTCACAAGCAAAACCGCGATCGCTAAGGCGTGCCTTTGTTCTAGCTGGCACCCTGGTGTTCGTTGACGCGTTTTGGATAAATCAGGGGGTCTTGTCGGGCCTGGTTGCTCTTGGGCTTCTGTTCGTGTACGTGCCGCGAACGCTTCTTGAGGCCCGATTTGTGACGGAGCGTGTCCGAAACTTGGCTATCTACCTTTCAGCTGTTGTTTTGTCCTCAATTGGGCGAACAACCGGCTCGCGCACAATCGCGCTGAGGTTCTAGTGTCCGCGGTAAAGGTGTTTCACACGAAGCATCAGCGTTACCCCAAATCACTTGAGGACCTTGTTCCTGGGTTCATTGATGCTGTGCCCGTGGCCAAGTACACCTTGGGGCTCAACCAGTTCTGGTACTACTCTGACGAACAATACGCGTCCTTGTTTTACGTCGCACTACCACCATTCGGGCGCCCGACTTACGACTTTACGCGCGATGAATGGGGGTATACAGACTAGGAGCACGCTTAGCGATCCTCGGCCAATAGCAGCCATGCCCGTGTGTGGCCGTGATGATAGCAATCCGCTATCGAGTAAGGAGTAATCAAACATGACTGGTAGCCTTGGCTGCAAAAGGCTCAGTGTGCCCGGAAACGCGAGAAAGCCGGAGAGCGTCAACGTGATGGACCAGATCGCGGGTTTTGAAAGCAGCGGCGAATCTCTGTGGTGAGCTCCTGCAAACTGCCACGATACAGCCACAAAACGCCACACATTCCGTAAAGGGAAAGTGACGCGAAAAAATTCGCTTCGCGCATCATTTCAAGCGCCACCGGGTCTTTGTAGTCCCAATAGATCCAGTAACTTCCATCAACTGTGAACCAGGTGGCGAAGAGCATTGTGGGCCACTCCCTCCACCGGCGCTCGAGCAACACGCGCATGGATGATGGGGCCGTCAGATAGGCAAGAGCGGCCATAATGAGGCTGATCGGAACGTCCCAGTCAGGAGCTTGATAGTAAAACGAGCCGACGACCAGAAGCGTGACTCCGATAGCCAGTGTCAGCAATTTCCAAGGCCTGAGGTATTCATTCACCCACGACCGCCTCGAAGCTGTTGTTAGGCGATTTAGCTGCAGCGAAAAGCGCCGAATCCATCTAAGCGACAGTTTGTGCCATCGCTATTTCGCCAGCAACCGAAACCATCGGGGCGTGTGGTCGCCCCATCGCTGTGACGATGGCCCCCAAACCCATCAGGGCGTGTGGTCGTTCCGTCACTGTGACGATACCCGTCCAAACCATCGTGATGTGGAGCCGTCGTTGTAACGCCAACCACCGAAACCATCTGGCCGGGCAGTTGTTCCATCGTCGCAACGCCACCCCCCAAACCCGTCGGGACGACAGTTTCAAATGCGAACTTCCTTTTGCCTAACCAAAAGTCGGCTTCCTACTGACGCCTTTGCATGGCGTCAAATCTAAAACCTATCTCGGCATTGCTCTCGATGGCTTAAGGCCACCCCTGGCTTCTAGAGCCCAGCTTTGAGGAGCAAAACGGGATTCCGCAATGGTTTTCCTCTGAGTATAGACGTTCGCACCGAGCAGGCTATGGTCGCCGGAACCCACGTCGCCTTTGCCTCGGCCTTATGCCTCGGCGGTGTGGCGCTGTTCGAGTATAAGACGGATTTCATCGGGCGGGGCTTAGCTACTGCCGCTTCCTTACTCCCGGATGCCGATCTTGCCACTTCCAAGCTGAGCCGGGCGAAGCGACAAGGCTAAGGAGGATTTCGTGTTCGCGAAGGATCAAGGGCGGCAAGCCCCGGTCCGCACGCGGTCCGTGGTTACCTACGGCGGCTGATCGGGCGGGTCCGGATCGACAAGAAGATCACACCGCAAAAGCTGCGGCATCCGTATGCGACGCGCGTCTTAGAGGCTGGTGCGGAGCTGGTGGACATTGAGACGCTGCTGGGACACATGGACCTATCACCACCCGCACATCACGGACCTTCACCTGCAGGGCCTCCGAGATCCGCCACAAGGCGCCCACTCCGGGTGGGAGCGCAGATCCTTTTCCGAACGGACACCTAGTCATCGCCGAACCCGCCTTCCTTCGCTGCGGCCGCTTCCCAGGTGAAATATTCGAGCTTCTCTCAGTCTGCCAGCCGCTTTTGGCATGCCTGCAATGGTGAGCGCTTTCATGATCTGCGCTCAGCGTACGCGTGTGAACGCTACCAAGAGCTAACGGGCGCATCGGCGCCGGTGCTAAACGGCGGGCGCCTGATGACAACGGGAGATAAAGACTGGCTTCCCGCAGCGTTATCCCCGAAGAGCTCGGTCATCACCGTGGCGATGTGCTTGTCAGCGGCGTGAACCTATGGTGAAAACGCCGGAATAAAAATAGCCGGAGAAGGAAATAAAAGGGCCATGCGATATAGTTGTGATATACTGGACGGATACCCCGGTACCCGCGGGGTCACCTCGATGGAATACCCTGCACATCGCGCAGCGCGGCCACAACCGTGAGCCATGCTTCTTTCTTGTGGCAGTAATAGCATTTCATCTTTTACCCCTAATCTTAAAAGCGCAGCTTTTGACGGTCCAGTGGATTGATGGGTTATGCCCATTTGGTGAGCCAATTTACTACGAGTGTCGATATCACACCGAGCGCGAAAGCCGCTATATACCCGACAGCTCTTACCCAACTTTGGTACCTCTTTTCATTCTTAGCCTCCAGTTCCAGAATGCGATTCCGCAAGGCGATTCTGAACGAGGCTTCTGTATCTCTGTTCCCGAGCCTGACATCCGCAAGTTTGAGTTCCTCAAGTTCGATGCTGTCGATCTCGCGGAGGGAACCCGACTTCGTATATCGCTGGAACGCTTCCATCACTTCCATTGTTCTCTCCCGCTGGCAGCGGATCCACAGCTCCGAACGCATCGCCGATCTCGATGCCGGTGTCTCATTCAAAGATGGAATATCAATACAGGACGAAAGCAACGCTCAGGAGCTCGCCGGCTGAAATGACTACATACACCACTATTGACGATAGCTCCTAGTCGTTTCCCAGCGTCCAGAGTGCGGGTTGTACTTTTGTTGGTAGTTCGGAGGACCCATATTCCAGTTCCGACTACTTCTCTTCCTGTGTTTCTTTATCGTTGCCTTCGATAAGAGCCTCTAGTGCCGCAAGCCGAGCTCCATGTTTAATGGCCACAGTAATAAGCTAGTTACTTCAGCTGCAATCGTTGATGATTCGTCATTTCCATATCGCTAAAATCACTAGGCTTACTCCTATAAGCATAGCAATAATAGGGCGTCTGAACATGTATACAAAACCGTATTTGCCAAATACCATACGGATAAGTCCTTCATTGCGTTCTTTGCCGCAGAATCGACACCCTTTTGATCTTTTGCTTACACGTTTTCCGCACGTGCAAAAATAAGCTTTACCGTATGGCGCTATTGTTTCGCATAATTGCCTTTCAACAAAACGATCGTTGAAGTCGTACATGGTATATATCCGGGTTTAACCTCATAAACCTAATATCGACCCCGCAAGCAAAAACTAAAACCCCACAGCTAAGGCATTGACCACCTTGCCTTTTTATGCACCTATTTTCAAACGTGCAAAGCAGTGTCAGCGGGCTAATATTAAATTACAAAATTCAAAACTTGTTGCGCCGTTGGATGCTGCCAAATGTACATTTTGAAAACCGTTTTTTTCGCTGGGTGGATGGGCGTTTTTTCTGATCTAATATGTCGTTCGGTCGGACGCGCGGAAAAACGCCACGCGCTGGTAAACTCGCGCCGTTATGCCGCTAAATAAGTTGTTGCCATCCCGTGAGCCGGGGGCGCCAGGATTGTTGATAAGACTTACGTAATGTCCAGCAGGACACCACTATGGGAAGCATTGTAGAAGCCGCGTGCGACTGCGGATATCAGAAGGAGATGTTTTTGGGCGGCGGGATGAGCGACTTCACAACACGCTGCAGCTTCCCCTATTATTGCAACACGTGCCGTAGTCTTTTCGATGGCAACCTGTTCCTCCAAGGGATTTCTTGCCCTGAGTGCGGGGGCACGCAGACAAGGCCGTATGATGATGGCGGCCTGTGTTCGCGGAAGGGGGATCTTCATGCATTTTCTCGGTGGCATGCTGGAAAAGAACTTGTCCTGACTGATGGCGAGTATCTGTGCCCCAAGTGTGGTCAGTTCTCGTTGCGCTTTAAGCCCATTGGTTGCTGGGACTAGCTTATGGACCTGCTAACAGCGGTGATCTATGGCTTCCATCGAGAATAAAGACTGTGACGACCTGGAAAAAGGGAAAGTGTACCAAGTCCTCCCGGATGATACGGCAACACAGGAGGGGTACTTGAGGGTGGTTGATG
>JAKEHO010000097.1 GCA_022614965.1 Gammaproteobacteria bacterium | reverse complement strand
CGTCGGTGGCGGCTTGCCCGCTTAATATCGCAACGCCATTGTAGGTCTTTTGTCCGGCATAGACCGCTTGATAACCGGCTTGGCAGATGCTGTCGATAGGAAAGTCTTCGTCTGGTAGTTTAATCTCCTGCAGCGCAAGGATGTCGGGTTGCGCATGCGCCAACCAGTCTAGAACATGCGGGAGGCGAACTCGCAGGGAGTTGACGTTCCACGTGGCGATCCGGAGCATTTTTTAGATCCGGAACCCGCCATGGCGTCTTCGGTGGATGTAGTCGATAAGGTATGCGCCAGCAATGAATCCGATCACAAGGCTCACTGCAAGAATGAGGATCGCCCCGCGCCATGTGAACCGCACACGGTACCAGTCCGTCGCGGTGCCACTGCGAAGATTTATTTCCCCCGACGTTTGGCGACCTGCCAGTTGTTCTGCAAGGCGCTCATTTTCTTGTTGGATACGTTGTAGCTCCTTGGCAAGGGCCTGATTGCCGCCTGTCGACTGAAGACGATTTGTAAGCTCGAGTAATTGTTTCTGCAAGTGGTCTGCCTTTGCGTGTTCCGCCGCATACTGGTGCTTCAGTTGGTCGTTTTCTTGTTGTAGAAGTCGCATGTTACGGGTACTGCCTCCCGCGGCGGTCTCTGCGGTGCTACGTTGAAATTCCGCGAACTTAAGCTCAAGCTCTGAAAGCTGCCGCTGCGCTGTTGCGAATTCTGCTTCGAGTTGTTTGTTGCGAGTTTCCAGTTTTTCAAGCATCTGCCCAGCGGGCATCTCGTTCATAAGGTAGCCGGCATCGACCCAGCCTTTAACACCTTCAGCGTCGCGTACGTACACGAGCTCGCCCTCGCGCTTGAGCACTTCGAGCGCCGTGCCCGTGGGAAGCACCTTAATGATAGGGCTTTCTAGTGTCTTGTTTTCGTGAACACCGACGAGAAGCTTGTCGATAACATAGACCGTTTCGGCCGTGATCGCCTGCGGCATGATCACGAGCACCAGCGTCCCGAGCATCCTTAGGAAGGAGTTCCGCATGTTCCTGCTCTACCTGTAGGCACTGATCCCGGATTGCTGCAACAACGGCTCAATGGAAGGTTCGCGCCCGCGGAAATCAATGAACATTGCCAACGGATCTCGGGCCCCTCCTTGCTCGAGGATCGAACGCATAAAATGTCGCCCTGTTTCCCGATTAAAAATACCATTTTCCTCAAACTTCGAAAACGCATCGGCGGAGAGGATCTCCGCCCACTTGTAACTGTAGTAGCCTGCCGCGTATCCCCCAGAAAAGATGTGTGCGAAGCTGTGTTGGAAGCGGTTCAATGAGGGTGGGATCACCACCGCCACCTGCTTGCGCACGTCATCGAGGATCTGCTGGATGCGAGCCCCTTTTGCCGGATCATATTCTAGGTGGAGGCGAAAATCGAAGAGAGCGAACTCCAGCTGGCGCACCATCTGCATGCCAGACTGAAAATTCTTTGCGGCAAGCAGCTTTTCGTAGAGGTCCTGTCCGATTGGCGCGCCTGATTTGTAATGGCTAGCAATGAGGTCCAAGGCTTCTCGTTTCCAGCACCAGTTCTCCATAAGCTGGCTGGGCAATTCAACTGCATCCCAGGGTATGCCATTAATACCGGCAACACCCGGGTAGTCAATGCGCGTCAGCATGTGGTGCAGGCCGTGTCCAAACTCGTGGAACAGGGTGATTACTTCGTCGTGCTCCAGCAGTGCGGGATCATTGCCTACGGGTGGGGTGAAATTACAAGTGAGGTACGCAACCGGGCTCTGTATACCGGTTGCTGTTTTTTTTCGGACGATGCATTGATCCATCCATGCGCCCCCGCGCTTGTGCGCTCGCGCATAAAGATCGAGATAAAAGCTGCCCCGCAAATCATTGGCTTCATCATAGATCTTGAAGAAGCGGACATCTGGATGCCACGTATTTACATTTTGCTGCTCACGGATTGCAAGCCCATATAATCGATTGACTACAGCAAATAAGCCTTCGAGTACACCAGGAACGGGAAAGTATGGCCGCAGATCCTCCTGGGAAAATGCAAATCGATGCTGACGCAACTTTTCGGAATAATATCCGATGTCCGAGGCCGTTAGTTGGCTTACCCTATGGTGCTCTTTTGCAAATCCTTGTAGCTCAGTCAGTTCCATTTCTGCGACGGGTTTTGAGCGATTGGCGAGGTATTCTAAGAAATTTAGAACCTGTTGTGGGGATTTGGCCATTTTCTTCGCGAGCGATAATTCAGCGTAGTTCGCAAATCCCAACAACCTGGCTTGCTCATGGCGAAGAGCCAGAATCTTCTCCATGATCTCGCTGTTGTCCCATTGACCTGCTGTGGGACCCATGCCAGAGGCCCGCGTGACGTACGCTTCATACATCTCGAGACGCAGGTTCGGATCATCCGCATAATTCATTACAGGCATATACGAGGGCAGCTCCAACGTGAATACCCAGCCGGACTTGTTCTGCCTCTTTGCAGTCTGCCTGGCGAGTGCAAGCGCTGATTCAGGCAGGCCAGCGAGTTTCGCTTTGTCGGTGATGTGCTTCTCCCAGGCGTGCGTAGCATCCAGGAGGTTCTCTTCGAACTTCGTTTGTAAGCAGGATAATTGCTGCTCGTTATTTTTGAAGCGGACCTTATTTTTTTCGTTGAGTTCAATACCAGATAGGCGAAAGTCCCGCAGTGCGTTATCAATAATCTTCTGTTTGGCTGCACCTAGCTGCGGATATTCGTTACCTTCGGCGACGTACTTATAAGCGTCGTACAGCGCCTTGTTTTGGCCCAACTCGGTTGCGTAGTCTGAGAGCTTTGGCAGGCAGGCATTGTACGCTTTGCGCAGCGCCTCACTGTCGGCAACCGCATGGAGGTGACTTGCAGGCGACCAAGATCGGTTCAGCCTATCATCAAGATCTTCTAAGACCTGCACTGTGTTATCCCACGTGCAGTGGGCAGTTGTCTCCAACTGGGCCGCGATCCGGTGTCGGTTGTCATCCAGTAGGTAATCTATCGCGGGTTGGATATGGTCGGGCTTGATCGAGGCAAAGGCGGGGAGGCCTGTAAAATCCAGGAGGGGATTGTTCTTTGGTTTTTGCACTTCCAATTTACGCTCTGATGGGAGGTTCTTTGGTGCTACGCACGTGGATAATCGGCTAACATGCGCTCTCTCTGAAAGCCGGCGCTACACCGGCCTATTCTGAACGGCGATCGCTCGCTGCTGTTGTCTGATCGCCTGTGTAATTTAGCACGGGCACGGCTGGCCATCCAAAAATCCGGGTGGGTTTAGGTTATAACTCGGGCGGTAAGCATCCAGCAAAATACAATGGCTGCAGAAAAACAAATGTGGTGATGAGTCCCGCTGCGTAGAAACGGTATCGGCTGATGAGATCCGGTTGCGGGAGCGCAGAGAGCAGTTAGGGATGCGGAGTATCGTAGGTGTTGCATATGACATTGATCAGGGGGAGGTCTCTCTGGTGGGCGTATTTCTTTAGTGTGTGCACTTTGTATTTCAGTCGGTTGCGCCTTGACAGGGCGTGCATGCGCTCTTAGTGTGTCGCCATCGATCCTGCCTCTAGATAACCACTGCCAGCCGTGAGCTAGGGTCGATCGAGGGTGGGGTCACGAGACAACCGTACCACGAGGTGCCTGAATGAAAGGGGATCGGAAGGCTATCGAGTATCTAAATAAGGTGTTGACGAATGAACTGACTGCAATCAATCAATACTTCGTCCACGCTCGTATGTATAAGAATTGGGGGCTTGGCGAACTCAATGAGTATGAATATCAGGCATCCGTTGATGAGATGAAGCATGCGGATAAGCTGGTTGAGCGGATCCTTTTTCTTGAGGGCCTACCGAATCTCCAGGACATTGGCAAGCTGCTCATAGGTGAGGATGTTAAAGAGATGCTGGAATCGGATCTCGCGCTCGAGAGCCAGGCGGCACCGTTACTGCGTGAGGGGATCGATTATTGCGAATCGGTCAAAGACTATCTCTCAAGGGAGCTTTTAGAGACGATCTTGGAGGGTGAGGAAGACCACATCGATTGGCTTGAGACACAGCTAGGGCTGATTGAAAGAGTGGGACTTCAGAATTATCTCCAGTCGAAGATGGGCGATAGCGCGTCGTAACCCTCGTTCATATCCCCCGGTTTTCGCGGGTCTTTGGTGCGCGCACTGGGGGAAGCTCTGTGGGCGCTGGGCCACTGTTCGGGTTAACGGGTGTTGCCTGGCCTTATGTAGGCCGCCCCTTTCCCCGTGCGTTAGTTGCAAATAGTTCTCATTTCTATTATGCTTTTGCTTTCAATTCACTCAATACACTTTTGTCTGCGCACAAGGTGATTGACCCCATGTATATCTGTGTATGTCATTTGGTCACTGATAAGGACATCCACCGGGCTGTCGAACGCGGTGTTGAAAGCCTCAGCCAACTGAGTGAGGCCCTGCCGCTCGGCAACGGCTGTGGCGCCTGCCTCGAGTATGCGAAAGGCTGTCTGGATGCGGCGTTACAGACCGGGCTTCGCGAGGGCAGGAGCTCAGAGCGCACAGTGCACCGCGCCATTTAGGCTCGCGTGGCCCCCATCCTGCCGCCTCCCCGCCTCATCTCCACAACGCGCGAGTGCCCCCTCGGGTATCCACACTGTGCCCGGGCGCCGACGGGATAAGGTGGGTGCCCCCTTTAGTCGATGTCCATTCACTGCCTCATCAGTACCAATAAACATCACTGTATGGAGCAACGTGAGAATGGCATTCCATTTATCCCGTATCCCATCCAGCCTATTGCATGGCCTTGTGCTTAGCGCCGTCTTTTTGGTCAGTGTGCCGCCCGTTACGGCTGAAGAGGTCAATGTATATTCGGCCCGCCAAGAGGCGCTCATCAAGCCGATATTGGATCAATTCACGGCGCAGACCGGTATCACGGTAAACCTCCTGACGGGGGAGGCAGACACCTTGCTGCCACGGCTGCAAATTGAGGGCCCCAACTCTCCGGCCGACGTGTTTCTTACGGAGGATGCCGGGCGTCTCTATCGCGCCAAGGCGGCCGGTGTGTTGCAAGGCATTCAATCTGAGACATTAGAGCATGCCATTCCTCACACTTATCGCGATCCGGAAGGCTATTGGTATGGCTTATCATTGAGGGCGCGTGTCATCGTTTACTCGAAAGAGCGTGTCCGGCCGGAGGACCTCACCACCTATGAGGCGCTCGCCGATCCCAAATGGAAGCCAAGGGTGTGCGTGCGATCGTCGTCGAATATCTATAACCAGTCGCTGGTGGCCTCACTCATCGCACACGATGGCGCCGCGGAAACAGAAGACTGGGCGAGGGGGTTGGTCACGAACTTTGCGCGCCCGCCTCAGGGGGGTGATCAGGACCAGATCAAGGCAGTGGCAGCCGGTCAGTGCGACGTGGCGCTGGTCAACACCTATTACCTCGCCAGAATGCTTAATGCGGAGGAGGAGGCGGACCGGGATGCCGCTTCCAAAGTTGCGGTCTTTTGGCCCAATCAAGCGGGCCGGGGTGTCCATGTGAATGTTAGCGGCGCTGGGATCACGCGATCCGCCAAGCATAGAGAGGAGGCCATCCGCCTCCTTGAATTTCTGGCGAGCGATGAGGGGCAAGCTTGGTACGCCGAACACAATCAGGAGTATCCGGTAACGGGCACCGTTGCGCCGAGCGCCACTTTGCGTGAATGGGGTGAATTTGTCCCCGATACGCTGAACTTGAGTGTCCTTGGAGAAAACAACGCAGGGGCAGTGCGCCTGATGGATCGCGCCGGTTGGAAGTAGCTCCGAAGCATAATGGGATGTTGATTATCGTTTGAGGCGGGCCGTGTCGAGTCAGTCCACACTCCATCGGACGGGGGTGCAGATCCCCACATTCAGTGAGGGTCTTTCGGTCAACAGTTGGGCTGGCGGCGTTTTGCTTACAGCGCTCTTGCTGTCGCTTCCGGTTCTTGTGGTCTTGGCATCCGTCTTTTATCCGAGTGCAGACATCTGGCGGCACCTGACGGAAACGGTGCTGGCGGACTATGTGACGAATTCCATTCTTTTGATGCTTGGCGTTGGCGCGGGAACACTGATCTTGGGAGTTGGGCCAGCGTGGCTCGTTACCCTATGCCGCTTCCCCGGGGATCGGATCTTGGAGTGGGCATTACTGTTGCCGATGGCCATGCCCGCCTACATCATCGCCTACACCTATACAGGGCTGTTCGATTTTGCCGGGCCGGCTCAATCCTTCCTCCGTGCGTGGTTCGGTTGGTCTCATGGCGATTACTGGTTCCCTCAGATACGTTCGTTAGGTGGGGCCGTCGCGATGATATCTCTGGTGCTTTACCCGTACGTCTATTTGCTTTCCCGTGCGGCCTTTATTGAACAGTCTGTCTGCGTGCTTGAGGTGGGGCGAACCCTCGGCTGTGGTCCGTGGCGGAGTTTCACTCGGCTCGCGTTGCCGCTCGCGCGGCCAGCGATCATCGCCGGTATTTCGCTGGTGTTGATGGAGGCATTATCGGATTACGGGACTGTGCAATATTTTGGTGTTGCCACGTTTACGACCGGCATCTACCGCACGTGGTTTGGTCTTGGCAATAGTGTGGCAGCGGCCCAACTTTCCGCCTGCTTAATGATGTTTGTATTGTCCCTCGTGCTGCTGGAACGTTACTCGCGCAAACAAGCGCGCTATCACCATACGAGCACCCGGTATCGCCCTATTCCGGAGCGCAGTTTGCATGGTTTAGGCGCTGTGCTCGCCATTTCTGCGTGCATTGTTCCTGTCGCACTCGGCTTTATGTTGCCGGTGGGCCAATTGATGATCTGGGCGCTCCGCTCCGGTGAGGCACTGGTCAATCGCGACTTTTTTATGCTCGTTGGTCACAGTGTGACCCTGGCCGCGAGCGCGACAGTGCTGGCGCTCGCGCTTGCCCTATTCATGGCCTACGGCAAGCGCCTCTATCCAAGCGCGCCTGCGGAATTCGCTGTTCGCCTCGCGGGTATGGGCTATGCCGTCCCCGGTGTGGTCATTGCGGTGGGAGTCATGCTGCCATTTGGCTGGTTGGATAACACCGTGGATGCGTGGCTCAGAACGACGGTTGGTATATCTTCGGGTTTGTTGTTTAGTGGCACGCTGTTCGCTCTATTGTTCGCTTACATGGTCCGATTTTTGGCATTGTCCTTGAATACTGTAGAGGCCGGCTTAAGCAAGATAAAGCCCGTTATGGATGACGCCGGGCGGTCGTTCGGCTTGACCCCTCGAACCGTTTTGCGCAAGGTGCACATGCCGATCATGCGCGGCAGCCTGTTTACTGCGTTGTTGCTCGTCTTTGTCGATGTTCTTAAGGAGCTCCCAGCAACACTGGTGCTGCGCCCTTATAATTTCAATACCTTGGCTGTGCGCACTTTTGAGCTCGCGAACGACGAACGCCTTGTCGATGCGGCTGGCCCCGCATTTGCAATAGTGTTGGTAGGTCTTCTTCCCGTCATTGTACTTAGCCTGTCTATTTCCCGATCTCGTCCTGGTCATGAAGCACGTCCTTGAGCTTAAAGAGATTACGCTTGGGTATGGCAAGCAAAAGGTCGTGGAGGCGATCTCTTTTGCGCTTAGCGAAGGTCAGATCGGTTGTCTGTTAGGGCCGAGCGCCTGTGGCAAAACGACCGTGCTGCGGGCCATTGCCGGTTTTGAAAGGCCGTTTTCCGGGGAAATCCTAATGAAGGGGGTCAAGGTGAGTGGCAAAGCACGCATAGTGCCTCCGGAACGGCGCCAAGTCGGTATGGTGTTTCAAGACTTTGCTTTGTTCCCACATCTGACAGTTCACGACAATATTGCATTTGGTCTTGCGAAGCATTCGAATGCTGCGCGGACACGCCGAACCACACAACTTGCGAAACTACTTGGGATAGAGAACATTCGTACCCAATATCCCCATCAAATTTCAGGAGGGCAGCAGCAGCGGGTGGCATTAGCCCGAGCAATCGCACCTCGCCCTCAAATCCTCTTATTGGACGAACCGTTCTCAAGCATGGATGTTGAGCTCAGAGAACAGGTGGCGAAGGAGGTTCGAGTGATCCTGAAACAAGATCGGACCACGACGATGCTCGTGAGTCATCATCAGCTGGAGGCCTTTGCTATGGCGGATGTGGTCGGCGTCATGAATAACGGGCAACTGTTGCAATGGGATACGGCTTACAATCTCTATCACCGGCCCGCCTGTACATACGTTGCAGACTTTGTTGGCGAAGGCGTATTCCTGTCAGGCAGCGTCGTGGATGAGCATCATGTTCAAACTGAGCTCGGGATCATCTGTGGCGTGGTACCGGTAGAATTTGAGAAGGGTTCGCCAGTTGAGGTGTTGATCCGTCCTGACGATATTATTCATGACGATAATAGCAATCAAACGGCTATAGTGATCGATAAGGTTTTTCGCGGCGCGGAGTTTTTGTATACGTTGTGTCTCGACAGCGGCGCGCAGGTTGTGAGCCTTGTGCCTAGTCACCACGACCATCACCTGAATGAGCCCATCGGCATCCGGCTCGAAATCGATCATTTGGTGGTATTCCCACGAGACGAGAATCAAGCACAGACGTCCGCGCTGTCATAGGGAAGACAAATTGATCGGCCATGATCGACGCTGGGGAGAAGTGGGTCGAGATCATGGCCGGGGCTGCCTTTACTGCTCAACGAGCATGCGGAGCACCGGGATGCTGAGGCGCTATCCATGCTCAGGACAAGCACATTTGACCGCGGGACATCGGTATGGCAGTTTAGAAGCGACTTGGCTCGCTCATCTTCGTCGCTTCATAGCGGCTGATACCCACGCGAGAATTTGAATAATAACAGGCTTATTAATCATCGAGTGGAAACCCATGGACAGCGTTGCTAGCGACTTGAGATACACGGCGTCCCACGAATGGGTGCAGCTATTGGAGGATGGAACGGTGCGCGTGGGGATAACCGACTACGCCCAGGAACAGCTGGGTGATATGGTTTACGTAGAGCTTCCCAAGGTTGAGCAACGGTATAAAGCAGGCGAGGGATGCGCGGTGGTGGAGTCCGTCAAGGCCGCGTCGGATGTCTTTTGTCCAGTGTTAGGCAAAGTGTCGGAGGTCAATGAGTTGCTCGTCGAGACACCCGAACTGATCAATCAGGATCCCTATGGTGATGGTTGGATCTTTCGTCTTAAACCCGTTGATCCTGGTGAGCTCAATCAGTTGCTCGATGCCAAGGCATATGCCGAGGTGGCAGGACACCAGAATGGAGAATAGGCATCCTTCCAGTTTCAAAGGATATTTTCAGGCGAGGCCTATGACGGTGGCGAACGCGCGATGGCGCTGCGCTGACAGGTTGGTATAGGCTTCGGCGAGCTGATCGACTCGGTTCACGTATTTGGATCGCCGGAATGATTGTTTTGTTGCTGTACGAGCCCTATAAGAAGGAGGTGAGTGATGGCTACGATCACGTTAAAAGGTAGTAAGGTTCACACGAACGGTGAACTTCCGGCTGTTGGCGAGGATGCGCCGGATTTCGTCCTAGTTGACGGGGATCTCAACGATCGCAGTCTCAATTCCTTTAAAGGCAAAAAGAAGCTCCTCAATATCGTACCCAGTCTCGATACGCCGGTCTGCGCCACATCGACCAAAAAATTCAACGATGCAGCGAAGGCGCATCCCGATACGGTCTTTTTGATTATTTCTGCCGATCTGCCATTTGCCCAAAAGCGTTTTTGTACGGCTGAGGGGACGAGTAATGTGATCCCCCTGTCAATGATGCGCTCACGGGAATTCGCCAGAGAATATGGCGTTCTAATCGAGGACAGTGCTCTTGCAGGGATCGCGGCGCGGGCTGTGGTTGTTCTCGATGAGAATGACAAGGTTCGTTATACGCAACTGGTTGCAGAGATAGCGCAGGAGCCCGATTACGGTCGGGCACTCGCTGCCTTGTAGCGCCTTCGCATCCTTGTAGCGAGGTCCGCAGGACGGCAGTCGATGCGGCATGCGCACGGCATCCGGCTAAACGGCATGCTCAGCCGATGATCGTCACCATTTTATACGTCCCGCCCTCGAGATAGTAGCCTTCCATGGTAGGTTTCGCGTTTGCGAGTGAAATAATGACGTAGAGTACACCGGGATAGGCGGTTTGTTCGAGATCGTGCCTTGAAGGATGGGCAGGAGCACTGGGGTGCGAATGGTAAATGCCAAACAGGGTTTCCCCCACGTTTCTCATTGCGCGCATGGCGTCGATTTGTGCCCTAGGCTCCATAAGAAAGAATCGTGTCGGGTCATCCGCTGCATTCGGCACCGGGTAAACGCTAGTGATCTGCTTGCCACGTCCGCCAAGGAGTCCGCAAACCTCAACCTCGGCAGCACCTTGCGCATGATCAAGCATCTGCTTAGCGAGTGCGCGCGGCAGTTTGACCTTCATCCTGATCACGGCGATGGGTGCGGCACACCGGGCAGTTGGGATCTCTCGTGAGCGTTGACGTACGGCACTCCATGGTCAATGCGTTCACACGTAGAAGCCTGCCCTCCAAGGATTCACCGATCCCAATGAGGAGTTTCAGCGTCTCAATCGCCTGCAGGCTGCCGATAATTCCTAACAGTGGCGGGACCACGCCAGTCTCGGCGCAGCTTTCCGCAGCAATGTGTTCGTTGCTGTAGAGGCAACGATAACATGGGCTATCTTGAGTGCGACAGAAAACACTTACCTGTCCCTCATAGCGTATCGCCGCACCGGAGACCAGCGGCGTCCCCGTTGTAACGCAAACGCGGTTGATTGCGAAACGCGTGGGAAAGTTGTCGCTTCCATCTACAACAGCGTCCGCAGTCGCGATTGCCTTTTCTAGGGCATCGTCGTCTTTGAATCGCTTTTTAATGGTGGTGATCGTCACATCAGGATTCAATGCGAGCAGGTGATCGCGCGCGGAATCCACTTTGGCGCGTCCTATGTCCCGGCTGGTATGTAGGATCTGACGCTGTAGATTGGCAAGCTCTACGTGATCAGCGTCTGCAAGCACCAGGTGTCCGACTCCTGCCGCCGCCAAATAGATCGATGCAGCCGATCCCAGGCCTCCTAGGCCAATGACGATCACACGGGATCGCATCAACCGTTCCTGCCCGCTTACGTCAATCTCGGGCAACATGATTTGGCGGCTGTAGCGGAGCAATTGTTCGTCGTTCATCGATCGTTATGGCGTGCGCTATTCCCTAAATACCCTTAGATACGGATACGACGTGATAGAGTGCTAAAGGAGTGGCTGAGCTATTGGTGTACATCGGGTGAGGGCCGTTGTCTGCCTGCGGTCGGTGGTTGCATGTATTTCCGCCACTGTTGAGGCCGATCATCGCGGGCGCCGTGGCGGCGGGCTTGGAAACGGCTGACATAGATATCCCTTACGTAGCTGCTCCAACCTGATTGTGTGGCGGCGTTTTCGCGTTGAATGCTTTCCATATAGCGGATCATAGAGTAGCAGAGCCTTGAGTGAAGGGAATTTTCCAACGCAATACCTGCACAAGCGAGCGCCTCGTTGATCTGTTCAAAATTCGTCCCACGCAGATCGTAGGTGATCGACATGCTGGATTTTGAGACCATTTCGGCGCCACTGACACCGTTCAATTGGCGGATCGCATAAAGTCCATTCTCAAGCGCACGCCCGTATCCTGGCGCAGCGGGCCGGACGGTGAGCGTCCGCCGCTTCACCCACCCGTGCTCGCCGCTCGCAGAGGTCGGGGGATCAGGGCCCCCCATGCTGTCCTTCGGTAACCCGTTCATGGCCTGCATAATCAGAATAGGTGCGGATCGAGTCAAAGCCGCTTTGCCTCAGCCGATCCTGGACTAAAGCACCCTGGTCGTATCCGTGCTCAAGGAGCAACCAGCCCCCTGCATTGAGGCAATTCGGGGCTTCGTCAATGATCCTTCGGGCAGCGGCGAGGCCGTCGAGTCCGCCCCTAAGTGCCTCAGGTGGCTCAAATCGCAGATCTCCCTGGGACAAATGTGGGTCGTTGTCTGGGATATAGGGAGGATTTGAGAGGATGAGGTCATAGGCCTCATCGGCAAGAACATCGCACCAGTCGCCCTGTCGGAAGGTGATCTGATTGACCCCGAGACGACGGGCGTTCCTCTCGGCCACGGCCAGTGCCTTTCGGGAGATGTCGGTGGCTACGATCTGACAACGAGGGCGTTCCTGCGCGATCGCTAAGGCCACTGCGCCTGAGCCTGTGCCAAGGTCCGCCGCACACGACTGATCGGATGGCAGGTGGCGGAGCGCTGTTTCCACCAGATGCTCGGTTTCCGGCCGCGGGATCAGTGTGTCAGCCGTGACATAGAGCGCAATCGACCAGAACTCACGCACCCCGATTAGGTACGCGAGCGGCCAGCCGCTGGCGCGCTCCGAGACGAGCCGTTCAAAATGCCGTGACTGCACCTCGGCTACGATCTCTTCTGACCTCGCACAGAGGTAAGCGCGATCGGCACCGAGTACTTTGCACAATAGCACCTCGGCGTCCCGCCGGGCTGAAGGCAAATGGCTTAACCTATTTGTTGCCTTGTCCAGGAGGTGTTTGATGATCGGTTTCATGAAGAATCACGACGTCCACCTTTATAGGGTGTTCATGCTATTGACCCATCGCCGCAAGTAAATCGGCCTGGTGTTCGTTGATCAACGGGTCGATGATCATGTCAAGCTGACCTTCCAGAATGTGGTCTAATTTGTAGAGCGTTAGATTGATCCGATGATCCGTCACTCGACCTTGCGGAAAGTTGTACGTCCGGATGCGCTCGGAGCGGTCCCCCGTTCCGATAAGGCTTCGTCGGTTTTCCGCCTGTTCTGCGCGCTGTCGTTCGCGTTCCGCGGCGATCAATTTGCTTTTTAATAGGACCATGGCGCGCGCCCGGTTTTTGTGCTGAGAACGTTCGTCTTGGCACTCAACCACCGTAACGGTCGGAAGATGCGTGATCCGGATGGCGGAATCTGTCTTATTCACATGTTGGCCGCCGGCTCCAGAGGCGCGGAATGTGTCGATCCTGAGGTCATTCGGGCTTATCTCGTAGTCATCAATCTCATCCACCTCCGGCAGAACGGCGACAGTGCAGGCGGAAGTGTGGATACGGCCTTGGGACTCCGTCTCAGGGACCCGCTGCACGCGGTGTACGCCGGATTCGAACTTAAGCCGGGAATAAGCCCCTTGGCCAACGACCCTTAGAATAATTTCCTTGTAGCCGCCGAGTTCGCTGAGATGGGCACTCAATATTTCTATTTTCCAGCCCTTGAATTCGGCATAGCGTGTGTACATTTTGAGCAAGGCTCCTGCAAACAGCGCCGCCTCCTCTCCCCCGGTTGCAGCCCGGATCTCGAGGAAGATGTTGTTGTTGTCCGCCGGATCTTTGGGTAATAGCAGAGTTTGAAATTCCATCTCTAGTCGGGTGTTATCTTCTTCGGCCTGTGCAAGCTCCTGAGCAGCCATCGCGCGGATCTCGGCATCTTCGTCTTTCGTCAGTTCCTGCGAATTTGTGATGGTTTGTCTGTTTATCTTGTATTTGTTAAAGCAAGATACCACGGGTCTTACCTCTGCGTACTCCTTAGAGAGTTCACGGTACCGGTCCTGGTTGTTGATCACCGCGGGATCAGCGAGCAGCGAGTGCAACTCCTCGAGGCGATCTGAGAGTTTTTCGAGCTTGATGCGTAAGGATTCCTTTAACATTGCTTGAGAGCTGTGTTGACTGTGCTCAGGAGCGGGCGGAAAAGAAAGTCGCGATATAAACCTATTTTAACTTGGAAGGTAAAATGAGCGTAGGGTTTCCCGTGATCGCATGCTTCGTTATCGGCGGCGACCATTGTGGAGATCAAACAGCTCCCGTGCCGCTTCGAGCAGGTCGTGCCGCCTTTCTAAACTGGCCGAGCGCAGCTGAACACAGGGCGTATGGGTGAGCTTATTCGTAAGGGATTGGGCGAGTTCTTGAATCACCCTTTCCGGAGCGATCCCGTGTTCAAGTCTTCTCTGGGCTTTGTCAAGCGCCTCCTGCCGGTGAGTTTCGGCACGCTCCCTGAGTGCGCGGATCGTTGAAACGGCATCGAGGGACTGGAGCCACCTCATGAAGCGTAAAACTTCTGTCTCAATGATCTGCTCTGCCTGTTGTGCAGCCTGTTGGCGGGTGCGGACGTTTTCTTCAATGACCCCCTTAAGATCATCCACGGTGTAGAGGTAGACGTCTTCTAGCTCGCCCACGTCAGGTTCGATATCCCTTGGAACTGCTATGTCCACCATAAAAATAGGCCTGTGTTTCCTCACTTTGACTGCACGTTCGGCCATGCCCTTGCTAAGTATGGGCAATCGACTCGCTGTTGACGAGATAACGATGTCCGCTTCAGCAATATGCTGGGGCATGTTACTTAGAGGGATCGCATATCCGCTAAATTCGGCGGCGATCTGCTGCGCACGGTCGATGTTGCGGTTTGCAATGATCATGCGCCCGAGCCCATTCTCGTGAAGGTGTCTCAAGACCAATTCAATAGTGTCGCCGGCGCCTATCAAAAGCGCGGTTTTCTTGGATAGATCGCCAAGGATCTGTTTTGCTAGCCTCACCGTCGCAAAGGCAACGGAAACTGGGCTTGCGCCAATGGCGGTATCGGTACGGATCTGTTTCGCGACTGCGAACGTGTGTTGGAACAGGCGACTGAGTAACCTGCCTATGGTGCCGGTTCGCATGGCTGTCTGGTACGCGGATTTGAGCTGCCCCAGTATTTGAGGTTCGCCAAGAATCATCGAATCCAGACCGCTGGCGACTTGCAACACATGCTCTACCGCTTGCGCATCCGGGTGGGTATACAGGTACGGCTCAATGTGCGTATTTCCTAGTTCGTGGTAGCGAATAAACCACTCAATAACACGTTGGTCGTCGTGTTTGTCGAGCCCGCAATAGACCTCGGTCCGGTTGCATGTGGACAGGATCAGGGCTTCATTTACACCCTGCTCGTGCGTGAGTTCCGTGAGCGCGTGAGGAAGCCGATCAACAGCGAAATTGACCTTCTCACGGACTTCGACCGGCGCGGTTTTGTGGTTGACTCCAACTGCTAACAGGGCCATCGGTGCAACGGGATGAGGCTGAAGATAGGAAAATTCTGCGGCAAGGTTTGTGTGAATACAAGCAATGTGAGGCAAAGGCACGTCCCTGCCCCTGTGCTAGGCCCGGTTAAATGCTGCGAAAAGCGAGTTTTTGCCTGATTTAGGCCAGCAGAACATAACGATGACGCGCCAGGTCGGCTTAATCGAGAAACGAGATAAGCATCACAATCGGCGCACTGACAGCGGCTTGATCCGAAGCCGGACGACGAAGCACAATACTTATATCGCTATAATGGTGATGGCGGAACCGACCTCGACGGGCGGTGTCAACCGCTAGAGGCCATTTTTGGCGATCACCCAGGGCGTTGCTGGATGACCGCATGATGTATAGTTAAGGCGGGCACGTACATTTTCTATATGAGCATGGCACGAAATAGCGTAGGGGTTCGAATCCTCATTTTGTATTTGGCGCTTCTGCTTCTTAGCGGGTGTGCCGGCGAATTATTTAAGGCTCAGAGGGTAAGCCCCGATACCGCTACGCTGCCGACAACGCGCGGAGAGGCGCGTGCTACCCCTGTACGCCCGCCTCAGGAACTTACCCAGGAGATCTTGTACAAGCTGCTGGTCGCTGAGATTGCAGGGCAACGCGGCCAGCTTGATCTTGCGGTCAATAGCTATTTGGAGCTCGCGCGCAGCATTCCGGATCCGCAACTCGCCGAACGGGCGACCCGGATCGCGGTGCTCGCGAGACAGGACGATAAGGCTCAAGAAGCTGCAGGACTTTGGGTGAGCGCAGACCCGGATAACATGGAGGCCCGCCAGGTGAGGGCCGCCTTATCTATACGGGTGGGTGACACCGATGAGGCCTTGCGCGAGCTGCAATACCTTCTTGCGATCCCAGGTGGGGATCCCAGCCAGAAGCTTTGGATGATTGCCAATCTGCTCGGTCGGGAAAAGGACCAGCAGGCCGCACTGGCAGTAATGCGAAAGCTGGTCGCCGAGCGGCAAGACGATCCCGAGGCGTTGGCCGCGTACGCGAATTTGGCGGCTCGTGTTGGCCACTATGATGAAGCGCGCAGTGCGCTAGAGCAGGTCCTTGTACTTGATCCGGACAACTTCAATGCGGCGATGACCTATGTCTCGGTCCTGGAGAGAGATGACGATGTCAACGGCGCCGTCGCTTGGCTCGAGGACAGGCTTAACAAGCGCAAGAATGATTTTAATTTGCGCATGGCCTATGCACGGCTGCTTACTGATGCGAAACGCTATGACGAGGCGCGCGCGCAGTTCGAAATGCTGAATGCCCAGTCGCCAGGGAATGCGGATGTTCTGTACGCACTCGGGTTACTTTATTTGCAGGATAATCAGTTAGACAAAGCCGCGCAGTACCTTGATCAAATGGTCAATCAAGGTCAACGCGTATATGAGGGTCGGTATTATCTCGGCCGGATCGCCGAAGAGAAGAGGGATTATGAATCGGCGACCAACTGGTATATGGGGGTCGAACACGGTGAAAACTATTTCGATGCGCAGGTACGCCTCGCGCTGTTGCTCGCCAAGCAGGGTAATGTGGAAGACGCACGGGCACATCTTAACGCGATCCAGATCCAGGATCCCCACCAACAGACGATCTTGGTTCAAGCCGAAGGCGAGATCTTGACCACTGAGGGGCGATATGCGGATGCGATGGAGGTCTATGATCGTGCCTTAGATAACAATTTTGACCCGGAGCTTCTTTACTCGCGGGCCATGCTGGCTGAAAAAATGGATCGGCTTGACATATTGGAGCGGGACCTGCGTGAAATTTTGCAGCATGATCCTGATAATGCCCAGGCGCTAAACGCGCTGGGTTACACCTTGGCCGACCGAACGGATCGCTATCAAGAAGCCTATGAGCTGATCAAACGTGCCCACGATCTGAGCCCGGATGATTACTATATTCTGGACAGCTACGGATGGGTTCTCTACCGTCTCGGCCGGCATGAAGAGGCTGTGACGTATCTACGCCAGGCGAGAGCAATTCGCGATGATCCAGAGATTGCAGCCCATTTGGGGGAGGTGCTCTGGGTTATGGGTAACAAGGATGGGGCGCACGAGGTGTGGGAGAGTGCGCTTCAGACGACACCCGATGATGAGCGCTTGCTCGACGTAATCAAGCGCTTCAACCGATGACTACGTACTAGCGTCCAACGCAGTCCTAGGCATTTTGGACATGAGCTAACTCTAGCGCTCATGCGGACGCTTAAAATCTCCTCCAGTCCTTTTCGCTGGGGAACAATTAGCCCCTAGCATTATCCTCCAAGGCAGGTTTTTGCCTCCTTACGTAGACATCTGGCCTGAGTGAACAGCGAAACAAAGAAAGCGGCCGCATGGACCGCTTTATAAAAAATCGCGGATGATTTGTTTAATTATCGAGTTTAGCCAGTGCTTGAAGCCCGGTTGTGTATAGCCCTTATAATAGCATTAATCGCTTCTTCGTCACTTGCACCTTTTGTGCAGAAGCCCCGAGTGACGCATTATGAATTACCCCCAGGACTGAGCGCAGCATACCCCAGAGGACCTATCCCCGCCAAAGCCGGATATACTAAACGGGCGAGCCTATGGAGTGCTGCCACGGCTTACGAGCACCAAACGTGTAGCTAGCCGAGTTGCCAGAGTCGTATAGCCGATAGATTTATTTTTTTTCAAATAGTTATGTATCATGGGCGCATTCAATCCGTGAGGTGCGTTGTTCTTGCAGCGCTCGCTGTCTTGCTCACAGCCTGTGCTGAGCTGCCTTCAACACCCATTCCGGGAACCCCACTGCAGGAGGCCTGGCGCTCGCATCAGGCTGAACTTCTGACCCTTCAGCATTGGTCCTTGACAGGACGCGTCGCCATTCAAACCGAAAAGGATGGCTGGAACGCGACCTTACGCTGGACTCAGCAAGACGATGCGTATTCGATGCGTGTCATCTCGCCTTTTGGCCAGGGATCCTATGAGTTACAGGGCAGTGCCCATGGGGTCATTATGCGTACTGCGGACAACCAGACCTTGGTCGCACAAGATGTGGAGGCGCTGATGTTAGAAAATCTGGGCTGGAGTGTACCCGTCGCGGGATTACGTTATTGGGTACGTGGGATCCCGGAACCCGCATGGCCGGTGGATACTATCGCGCTGAATGATGAAGGCTACATGGCGGATCTTCAGCAATCCGGTTGGCGTGTCAGCGTACTCCGTTATGTTAAGCAGGGTGATCTGACCCTCCCTGCAAAGCTATTTATGCATAATGCAAGGTTCAAGGTGCGATTGGTGGTGGAGAACTGGGAGGCAGACCCGTCATGACGGGCAGCGTCTGGCCCGCCCCTGCGAAGGTTAACCTTTTTCTACACGTCATCGGCCAAAGGGCCGACGGGTTTCATCTGCTGCAGACGGTGTTCCAGTTCCTTGGGCGGGAGGATAAGATTTGGTTTACTGTACGTCGCGATGGGGTTGTACGGCGGACATCGGAGGTGGATGGCATTCCCCCGGAGGATGACTTAGTGGTGCGCGCCGCCCAGCGCCTGCAGTTTCTGTCGGGCACCTCACTCGGGGCGGATATCAAATTGCATAAACGCTTGCCTGTGGGAGGCGGTCTTGGAGGCGGCAGTTCAGATGCGGCGACGACATTGGTCGCGCTGAATCAACTCTGGGCGCTTGGGTTATCAAGGCAGACGCTCACTGACATCGGCCTTTCCCTGGGCGCGGATGTGCCCGTATTCATTTATGGCCGTTCGGCGTGGGCGGAGGGTGTTGGAGAAAAGTTGACACCGGTCATTTTGGATGAGCCTTGGTATCTGGTGGTCCAGCCTCCTTGTTACGTTTCTACAGCGGAGATTTTCAAGGCACCGGATTTGACACGCAATACGCCTCCCATCAAAATACGCGACTTCCTCGCGGGCGGTGGACGCAATGACTGCGAAGCAGTGGTGCGGGCGCGCTACCCGGAGGTGGCGCAGCTCCTGGATTGGCTAGGGAGCCGCGTCGAGGCACGCGTGACGGGTACGGGTGGGTGCGTGTTTGCAAGGTTTGAATCCGAGCGAATGGCTGAGGAGATGCTCAGGGAGTTGCCGAATCGCTGGAAGGGCTTTGTGGCCAAAGGAATGAACCGATCCCCTTTGCTCGATCGAATGGATGACGAGGCATAACTGGTCAATCCAGTCAATGTTGGAACCGATCCACCGTTTGACACGTTGGGGTGTCGCCAAGTGGTAAGGCACGGGGTTTTGATCCCCGCATTCCCAGGTTCGAATCCTGGCACCCCAGCCAGT